>CALGLM010000229.1 GCA_937930275.1 uncultured Ignavibacteria bacterium | reverse complement strand
ACATTTGCACCAAAAGGAATGGTAGTGTAATCACCTATATAACTAAAAATGGGAATTATAACAAACCAAGCAACAAATGAACCACCGGCAATAATTGCTGCATATTTTAATCCCACAATATAACCAAGCCCCATTACTGCGGCACCGATATTAATTTTAAATACCAACTTAAATTTATTTGCTACATAATCGCCTACAGGTAAAACGCGAGTGGTAAACACTTCACTCCACCAACCGAATGTAGCAATAATAAAATCGTAAATACCTCCGACTAAAGCACTTGTAATAAGAACTTTTGCCTGATTCCCCCCTTTTTCGCCTGCAACAAGTACTTCGGTAGTAGCTGTTGCTTCCGGAAACGGGAATTTTCCGTGCATTTCGGCAACAAAATACTTTCTAAAAGGAATTAAAAATAATATTCCTAAAAATCCGCCCAACATTGAAGACAAAAAGATTTTGTAATAATCCACATCCAATTTCAAAATATAAATTGCGGGTAAAGTAAAAATTGCACCTGCAACAACTGCACCGCTTGTAGCACCAATTGATTGGATAATTACGTTTTCACCTAATGCACCGCTTCGTTTTAAACCTGTTGATAAGCCGACTGCTAAAATTGCAATAGGAATTGCAGCTTCAAAAACCTGACCTATTTTAAGACCTAAATAAGCAGCTGCAGCCGAAAATAAAATAGCCATTAATAAACCGACCGTAACAGTATAAATATTTACTTCGCTAATTTTAGCTTTCGGATCCATTAAAGGAACATATTCTTCCCCGGGTTTTAGCTCTTTATAAGCATTAGAGGGTAACCCCGCAGGAGTATTGTTTGAATTAACATGCATAATCTACCTATAATTTATTTATTAATTTACGTTAATCGGTAATTGGTATTCCAATCCGTTACTGTTATTTAAGAAATTAATTTCACCAAAAAGTTTTGTTCCTTCGGGTAATTTTAATTCAGGTAATTTATAATCTAAAGTTAAAGTTTCGGTTACCGAAGGGTACAGTATAACACTCTTTCTATTTTTAGCTTTAACATTTACTTCAATCGGATCTGCAAAATAAGTTTTTTCTGTTACAAGAACCGTTAATTCACCTTCGGCATTTGTAAAACCGGGGATTAATGCTAATTTATATGCTCCGGCTCCGTCCGAAACCGATATTACACCTTTTCTATAACTTAAACCGTCTTTTTCAATTGCAATATCTTCTTTATTGTAAATCATTATTGCAAAATCTGTTACTTTATTAAAGTTTTCTTTAGTTAATTCAATTTCAAAAGTTCTTTCAGATTCGCCTTCTTTTAACTCAAAAGGTGCCGTATAATAATCTTTACCTTTAATTGTTACATAATAACTTTTTTCGTATCCCAATATTTTACCGTCAAGTGTAAACATCGGAGTATTGTTAAATCTATTAACTACATCAATTGTTTTTTTATTTGAGCAAACTACCGGTTTATCAACTGCATTAATTCCGCCAAATTCAATATACAAATTATATGTAGATACGTTTTTGGCTAAAAAGCTTCCTTCAACTACAACTTCATAAACACCGGGTTCTAAATTAAAATAGTTCCTTTCTAATTGTGCATAATCTTTTTCGGCAGTAATAGTCTGTGTAACATCTAATTGTTGACCGTTCGGTGAATGTAAATTTAATCTTCCGCTTAAATATTTACCGGCAGTTGAATAAAGTTTTAACTTCATATTTGTTGCACCCGCAGGCACATTTACAAAATAGCGTTTAAACATTGCTTTATCAACTGTTCCGCTAAATGTTTTACGATAATTATTTTCGGGGGTAAATTCTTCAGGTATAACAACCGTTGCCATCATTTCAAATTCTACATATTTATCGCTTCCTTCTCTGTAAGCTTTTATTTTGCCGTTGTACATCCCCGGTTCTTTCATCTTATTTTTATCAAACCTAACTACAATATTAGTCGGTTGTTCGTTTCTTATATATGTCTTTTTCTGAACGGGAATTAACCAATCGCTATCGCTTTCTAACGTAAACACACGATAAAATTTATCTTTACCGTCAAATTTATTACGTTGAACTACATATGTTAAGGTTTCGTTACCGGTCAAAAATGATCCGTTACGTAAGTAAATATTCGGAGCTTTCCCGTCCGGCATATTTGGACACATAGCAGAAATTTTATAAGTCTCAAATTTTTCTATTTCGCCGTTTTTAATGTATTTTTTCAATAAATCATAAGCTTTATCAACGTTAATAAAGCCCGCACCTTGGTCAATACTTGTATATTGATTCCAACGAGTAGCAGATTCACGAATTGCTTTATATAGTAATAATGAAGGAACTTTAACATCAGGATACTCTACTTTTAATGCACTCATTAACAATGCCATAACACCTGCAGTATAAGGTGATGCCATACTTGTTCCCCAAAATCTGTCATTTTCACCCCAATTAGGTACTGTTGAAGTGCAAGCACCGGGTGAAACGATATCAGGTTTACTAACTTCGCCGCCGCGTGAACTAAAATATAAAATAATGTCATTATCAATTACAGAACCGTATAAGTCGTTACCTACTTCTTTAGTTAAAACTGCACCCGATGAAAACACGCTGTTGGAGGCGGCAGGTAATCCGCTTGTAGATATTCCGGGTCCTTCGTTACCGTTAGAAACCGCAATATACAAATATGGATTTTCTTTAACTAATTTATCCAAAAACTTCTCCATATCGCCATACCCTTCAATTTCACTACCTATACCAAAGCTCATATTTATAATACAAGGAGTTTTAGTTTCTTTACTTAATTTGTCGGCATATAAATAAGCTTTTTTCATGCTTTCGGTTACCGTTGCCCCGCCTGAAAAGTTATTATTACCCAATTTGCAGCTTATAACATAAGCACCGGGAGCAACACCCTGTAAACCGACCTGACCGATATTATTTCCCGTTGCAATACCGGCAACATGCGTTCCGTGTCCGCCGTCATCAAAGTGAAAATTAACCAAACTTAATTCAGGAAATATGTTTAAGCCCATTGTTAAACGGGGTAGTTTTTCTCCGTTCGCAATAAAAAACGAATCTTGTTTTTCTTTATAATTTCTTAAAGGTTTTTCATCAGATACATCACCGTTGCAATTGGTATCAAAATATACTACCCAGTAGTTTTCGTTACCTTCTTTTACTTTAAATGTAACAAAATAAAAAACATCGTCAGTTTTACCGTTTCCGTTTATATCCTTTATTCCGGAGCCTGAGTTTTTCCAAAAATCTTCTTTAACCGCACCGATATAATATTTATCGTCATCTGCTTTTAATGATAACTTTTCAGCACCCAATACACTAAATTTATTTGCTTCGTTTTCAAAATATTTTTTACCGTCTTTATTTTCAATATCGGCTTCGTAATATTTAACATCGCCTTGTCCGGTAAAATCTTGTACGTCTATTACTTTTACTTCACCGGTAGAAGTTTTTGTTAAACCTTCAATACCCATATCCACACCGGTATCAAAAACAAAAACAATAACTCCCCTACCGTCAAATTTGGGATATTTTTTCAAAAAATCCTCTACGCCGGTTTGACGCAAAGATAAAAATGTTTGTGTGTTTTCTTGTGCAAATACCAAACATGTAGAAAGTAATAAGCCAAAAAACATTAATTTTAACTTCATTTGTCACCTATGTTATTTGTATCTATAATTTGTTGTTTTGTTTGTTTATCAAGCTTGTTATAGTCAAGTTCGCTACCCATTACACTATGCGGAATTAAATATATAACTATCAGCAATATTGATGCACCTAATGCCCAATACTTAGGCTGTTTACTTTTTTTGTACATAAAAAACGCAATAAGCCAACCAATAAACGTAATTGCCGTTTTATTATCGGTTAAATCATGACCGAAAGGAAAGCCGCTCCAAAATACGTCAAACGCATATTTTTGAACAATTGGTCCCAATATAAACCCGCCAAAAAACAAAAATATTAATGTAAAAAATGTTAAAGCTTTAAACTTTGGGTTATTATTAAAAAACTCTAATCCCGTTCTTACCGAAAGGAGCATTGCGCCAAACATAAAAAACACATGAATAATTAATACCAAAGTAGGTACCGCTCCTTTAAATCTAATAATTACGTTTTTATTTTCGGGAATTATTACTTTAGCTTCCCCTTTTTTTATCTCAATAAAATATTGTAATTTGCCCGCAGGAGGCTGATAAGGTAAAAATCCGGTTAAATTTCCGTTTTTATTAACCATAGGTACTTTTGAATAAAGGTCATTTGTTTTGTACCTTTTATAAAATAAAAAACCACTTATATCTTTATCTGTTTTAATACTGATAGCACAATCAGTTTTTTCGCCGAAAGAGCGCAACAATTTATAATTATATTCCTTACCTACAAAAGTATATTTTCCCGATAATGGATATGTTGGACCCGTAACTCTTTGATATACTGCAACAACAACCGTAATAATAAAAGCCAACACCCACAATAGTAGATTTCTTTTCATAAAATTAGACTTGTTATCTTAATTACTGATTTAATAAAGATTTAATTAGTAATATAATGATTTACATTATTATTAAAAAGACAAATCGATAAAAAATAAAACATTAGATTTTAGATGTTGGATGTTAGTTGTTAGTTGTTAGACTTTGGATGTTAGACTTTGGGTATTAAGTTTTGGAGTTACGTCTAAATTCTATCGTCTATCGTCTGAAGTCTGTAATCTAATTAACCGGTAACTCAATAAAAAACGTAGTTCCTTCTTCACTATTTGTTGTAAATCTGACTTTACCTTTTAAGTATTTTTCTCCGATAAGTTTCATACTATAAGTTCCAAGCCCGCGATTAGCCCCTTTAGTTGAAAAAGAGCGTTGGAATATCTGCAATTCAACTTCACGCGACATCACTTTTTTATTATTAACATAAAAAACAATGTTATTGCTATCAATATAAGCACCAAGCTTAACACTTCCGCCTTTATCAGTGGCTTCAATGCCATTTTTTAACATATTGGTAATTACTCTTTCTAAAAGGCGTTTATCGCTATTAAATATAATATCCGGCGTATTATCATCAACAATAATCTGTTTTCCCTCACTAACTTGATGATATTTCATATTGTTTAATATTAAGTTAATTAACTTTAGCGTATTTATTTCACCCGGTATTACAGCAAGTTCGTTATTTTCGGCAGAAGCTAAATCCCTTTGCGATATAATTTCGTCCAAAAGCTTGACGCTAAGTTGACTTATATCATCAAGTGTCTGTTTTAATTCTTCCTCGTCATCAATATCTTTCATGTACTCAATAAAACCGGCTAATCCCCCTGCAGTATTAATCACATCGTGAAAAAAGATTCTTTCTAAAGCTCTTTTTCTTTTCAGTTCTCCTATATCAGTAACAGAAAGCACAGTATATTTATTCCCCTCAATTACAATGGGGTTAGAAGTTACGGAAAAATCATAATAGATTTTTTCTTTACCGCTTTCGGCTGTAATTCTACATTCTTTTGTTACTTTTTCTCCGGTAATTTGACTCTCCAAAATTGAGTTTACCGCGCCGCAATACCTGCAATTTTCGGAAGTTCCGCAACCGCCGGGTTCAATCTTACTATTCACACAATTTAAAGCTTCACCCGGTCTTAAAGATAAAACATCTTCCGGATTACTTAACCCTAACATCTCAATCAAAATTTTATTAGCATAAATAATTTGTCTATGTTCATTTAATATTACCGCAACAATTGCTAAAGCATTTAGTATTGCAATTATAGTAGGGTTATTTTCAACATATTTATTTTGTTCGTTAATTAATTCCCTTTCTATTCTGTTAGCGGGTGCATATTTTGTTGATAGATTATTCATTATATTCCTCACATTTTAATCTATTTAAAGGTATTTGCAAGTAAAACGTAGTCCCTTCATCTTTAATCGACTTAAAAAAGACTTTTCCTTCCAAATAGTTTTCGGTTAATAATTTCATGCTAAATGTTCCGAGTCCTCTGGAAACCGACTTTGTGGAAAAATTTCTTTGAAATATTAAAGTTTGAGTTTCGGGTTCTATATAACTTTTATTCTTAACGTAAAATAATATTTCATCGTTTTCTGTCTTTTTACACCCTAAATATATATCGCCCTTATATTTTTCGGCTTCGGCTGCATTTTTAATCATATTAAATAAAATTCGTCTTAAAATTGTAATATCAGAAATAAAAGTCATCTCGATACTATCATTAACAAGTTCAAAATTCAAGTTTATATTCGTCATTAAAAATTTAGCTTGCTTTATTAAATTGTTCAGTAATAATAAGGTATCAATTGAAGAACATTTAATTTTTAATTCTCCGTTTTCGGCAGCAATTAAGTCCCGTTGTTCCAAAACTTCTTCGGTCAGCCTATTTGTTAAAGTAACCATATCTTGCATAATTTCATCAGTTTCGGCATCAAAATTTTTACATGCCATATAGTTTACAAGTCCGTTCATGCTACTAATAGTATTTAACACATCATGAAAAAATATTCTTTCTAATGATTTTTTCCTTTTTTCGGCACTAATATCTTCAAGAATAATTAACAGATAGTTACTATCATCAATAACTAAAGGAGATGATTTAACATTTAAGTCATGTGCAACAATTTTATCATTATTTTGAGAAAGGATTCTACATTCTTGTTCGTTAGCTTCTCCTTCAATAATAGTTTCCATAATGGCGTTAAATGCTCCGCAAAACTCGCAGGCATCCGAAACACCGCATCCCTTTTTTGAATTAACACAATTTAAACACTCACCGTGCCTTCTCCCCAATAAGCCTTCTATTCCCGCCCCATAAAATTCGGCAGCTTTTAAATTTGCAAAAACGACTTGTCTTTTATCGTTAATTATACAAACCGGCAAATTAATAGTGCCTAATAGATTACTTAAAAGTTTATTGTTTGATAAACTTAAATATTGTTTTGTGATTACATCGTTATTTTCACGTTTAATTAATTCGGTTTTATCGGGAAATTTCAACACAACACCTAAATAAAGTTTATTGTTAAAAAAGTTACAAATTTTTTGATTGAAAAGCAAAATAAAATAACCTATTATAGCTTTTATATTTTTTCAAACTATTCCGGAGATTTTATGAAAAATCTTTTTATTTTAGTTTTAACATTAATAGTATTAAACAATTTAACCTTTGCACAACCATATTTAATGAAAAATGCGGATGCAAGCAAAGATAACATTGTATTCAATTTTGAAAATGACCTGTGGTTAGTACCAATTACCGGAGGTACGGCAAAAAGAATTACAAACGGATTGGGTAACGAAAATTTTCCAAAGTTTAGCCCTGACGGCAAAAAAATAGCTTTTACGGCAAATTATGACGGCGGAACTGATGTTTATGTTATGAATACCGAAGGAGGCACTCCAATAAGATTAACTTATCACCCTTCTGCAAGTTTGGTATTAGACTGGTATCCTGACGGAAAATATATTTTATTCCGCTCTACCCGCGAGTATCCGTTTAGGGTTCAAAAGCTTTATAAAATTTCAATTGAAGGCGGAATGCCCGAAAAATTACCCGTTGATAGAGGTGGATTAGCTTCTTTATCACCGGACGGTAAATCGATTGCTTACAATAACATAAGCCGAGAAACCGCTACTTGGAAAAGGCATATAGGCGGTGACGCACAAGATATTTGGTTAGGTAATTTAGAAAAACTTGATTACAAACCTATTACCGATTTTATTGGGACGGACAATTACCCAATGTGGTATAATAACTATATTTACTTTACGAGTGATAGAAAAGACGGAACATTAAATATTTTCAAGTACGATATAAATTCAAAAGAAACCAAACAAGTCACTTTTTACAAAGATTATGATGTAAAAACTCCTTCTTTAGGCTCTGATCAAATAATTTATAGCTATGGCGAAGAGTTGTATTTATTAGATTTAGCTACCGAAAAATCAACCAAAGTTAACATAACAATTAACTCGGATAAAATTTTTACATCTGCTACAATTATTAGACCCGAAAACTTTACAGGCAATTTTACTCCTTCGGTTGACGGTTCCAGATTAATTATGGATGTAAGAGGCGAAATTATTAATTTTGCTAAAGAAGACGAGGCGGGTTATAATTTAACAAAATCTTCCTCAACAAGAGAAAAAAATCCTGCAGTATCGCCTGACGGTAAGTCAGTAGCATTTTTATCAGATAAAACGGGAGAAGAAGAAGTTTATATTACCGATATAAACGGAAAAAGTGAATGGAAACAAATTACTAAAGGAGGAAAAGGATACAGAGAGCAGCTTGTATTTTCACCTGACGGGAAATATTTATTGTTTAACGATAAATTTATGAAATTAAATTTAGTAGATGTAGCTTCCGGTAAAATAACCATAATTACACAATCCGATTATGACGATAGCTGGTATAACTGGGGAATACGAGATTACTCGTTTTCACCGGATAGCAAATGGATTTGTTATGCAAAATTAGACCACTCAATGTATCAGTCTATTTTTATTTATTCTCTTGATAAACAAAAAGAGTACAGAGTTACATCTTCATTAACACAAGATTGGAGTCCGTCATTTAGTAAAGACGGTAAATATTTATACTTCCTTTCAAATAGGACTTTTAACCCAATAATGGATTTTGTTGACCAAAATCATATTTTTATGAATATGGGTAAACCTTATTTAGTTATATTAAAAGAAGGAGATTTATCACCGTTTTCGTTAAATTACAAAGATACAAAAGAAAACAGAAAAGACAACCTAACTATAACTACAGAAGACTTTGAAAGTAGAACAGTACCTGTTGATATTGAATCCGGTAATTTATTTAGATTAGAAGCTGTTAATGACGGATTTTTGTACCTTAAGAAAAATGACCCTGAATTTTTAAAGTACCAATTTGTTGATGATAAGAACAGTGAAACTAATTTAGATTTATATAAGTATTCATTAAGTAAACAAAATTCTAACCAAGTTGTTTCGGGTATTAGCCAATACCATGTTTCTGCAGACGGAACAACTTTAGCTTACAAAGCCGGCACTATTTTCGGATTGACAGGCGTTGATAAAGCTAAAGTAGGCGAAGGCAAAATAAATTTATCTTCCGTAACAATTCAAATAAATAGAATTGAAGAATTTATGCAAATATTTAACGAAGCTTGGAGAATTGAACGTGACTGGTTTTATGATGCCGGAATGCATGGATTAAATTGGACAAAAGCAGGCGAAAAATACCGCAAGTTTGTTCCTTATTGCGGAACTCGCGAAGACCTTAACTACTTAATAGGTGAAATGATATCCGAATTAAATGCCGGTCATACATATATTTACGGAGGTGATTTAAGTACTTCTACTCGAGTTAGCTGCGGATTGTTGGGCGCAGATATTGTTTTAGAAAACGGATATCCTAAAGTAAAGCATATTATTAAAACGGATATTAATGACGAAACTGCTTATTCGCCTTTAAGCGAACCCGGATTAGGTATAAAAGAGGGTGATTTTATACTCGCGGTTGACGGAGTTGAAATTGCAAAAAACGATAATTTTTATAAATATTTTGTTAATAAAGCCAATAAAATTGTTGAATTAACTTATAATTCAAAAACTTCATTAGAAGGGGCAAAAACTTGTTTGGTTAAACCTGTTTCAAATGAAGTTAATTTACGATATAAAGAATGGATTAGAGACAATAGCGAATACGTAACCGAAAAAACTGACGGAAAAGTAGGTTATGTACATATACCCGGAATGATGGAAAACGGTTTAATTGAATTTGCTCGTTTATATTATCCGCAATACTACAAAGACGGTTTTATAATTGATGCAAGGTATAATACCGGCGGATTTACCAGCAAACAGATTATTGATAGACTTGAAAGAAAGCCATACGGATTTGTAAAACCGCGTGAAGGCGGAGTTCTTAATGCTATGGAACGGGCATTTAACGGTAAATTAATATTGCTTATAAATATGGATACCGGAAGTGACGGAGAATTATTTAGTGAAGCTTGGAAACATCACAAATTGGGAACGGTAATAGGCATGCGTACTTGGGGAGGTGCAGTAGGTATCGAACCTCACCAAACTTTAATTGACGGTGCTACTTGTACTCCGCCTCAATTTGGCGAATTTACTTCCGAAGGGAAATGGATTATTGAAGGACACGGCGTTGACCCTGATATTGTTATTATGAATATGCCGGGTAATGTTGTTAAAGGAATTGACGAACAATTAGATAAAGCAATTGAAGTTATTTTACAACAAATAAAAGAATCGGGTAATAAAACACCGGAAGTTCCGAACTATCCGGATAAAAGTAAAGAAACACTGAAATAATTTAAAATTTTTTATATAAATTTTGGGGCTGTCTAAAGAGCCTCAAATATATAAAAATTTAGAACACTCATTCTCTTTATTCCCTTCCCCCAATTTGCGGGGAGGGGTAATATTTCTTTAATAACTTCAGCTGTAGGTGAGTTGCGTAACATTAATAAAAACCTTTTACTTATTTGATTATCTCTTATCCTTTTCTCAATTGGTTAAAAAAATGCACGGTAGGTGGGTGCATTCACGATATAAGGGGAATATTATGCAGAATCAAAGCAAATAATTAACTATTATGACATTTGAAGATGTCCCAATTATATTTTAATTTATTCCCACTGTATATAATTGAAATTATTGAACATGTATTCAAATAAAAAGCCGTATCTTATTGTGATGAGTATCACTTATACATTATTTTTTGACCCGGTTAGTTGACATTAGAATGGATATTATTTAACTTTATAGTAAAAAGGGCGATAAAAATGTCACACAATAAGTCTTTTCAAAAAATTCTTCTTTTTTCGATTTTATATTTTATTTCTGCAAATATCATTTTGCAAGCACAAGCATTTTATTGGTTAAAAACCGCAACAGTTAATAACATATCTTCCGAAGACAATAAAATAGTTAGAACAATTAAAGATAAAGACAATAATATTTGGTCAATTGGTAATTTTAGCGATGTTCTTGGTTTTTCTGATAATTCACGTACTGCAAGCGGCGGGACTGATTTTTTTATAGCAAAATTAACCGAAAACGGCGATATAACAAAAATGATAGTAGGCAGCGGAAATGGCACAAGTTTAATTTCCGATATTGCTTTTGATACCTTAGGAAATATATTTATTACCGGTCTTTTTAAAGGCGAACTTAATTTATTAGATACCAGTATTGTGAATAATTCCGATTACAAAGTGTTTTTAATAAAAATTAATAACGAGGAAAATGTTGAACATATAGTTCAACTTACCTCTTCGTTTAATACAAGCAACACCCCGCATATTACTATTGATAGCAATAACAACCTTGTAATAACCGGTCCGTTTATTACTACTTTAACAGGTGATAGTGTATATTTTAATACACCCGGCGTTACCAACCCATCAATTTATTTAATTAAATATTCTCAACAATTATTACCACTTTATACAACTGCCGTCTTGGGTACGTCAGGCAATAGATACATTTCAACATCAATAGCTTCGGATAATAACGGGAATGTATATCTTACAGGTACCCAACGCTCTGGTTGGTACACAAGCCAACCAAATTACTTTTTGTATAAATACAATAACAATGGTGATGAAGTTTGGACAAGATATAGTAGTTCAAATGTTTCGGTTTCTAACGGTAGAAAAGTAATTGTAAAAGGAGACTATGTCGCTTTAATTGCAGACTTTGAATTATCAGGCTCAAGTGCATATATAAAAGTTTATACTCTTAACGGCGATGAATATCTTTCCACATCGTTAGTTACCGGCTGGGCAAGTTTACCTATCGGATTAGATATAGAAATGGATGAAAATTGCAATATTTACACCATTTGTTCATATAACCAAACTTTTTATATTGGAACTACACCAATAAACACAATTGGTTTATATGACGGTATAGTTGTAAAACTAAAAAACAACGGCGAGATAGATTGGTACACAAATTTTGCCGGTTTAGGAAACGATATTTCCTCTTCCATCTTATTATTGGATAGTAATAAAGTACTAATTTCCGGCAAATGCACACTCCCAGCCTCTTTCGGAAGTCTTTCCTCACCGGCTTCGTTATTTTGGGCACAGCTTGATAAACCGAAATTAAATATAACTTTACCTCAAGCAAATGAAGTTTGGCAGGTAGGTACAACACACAATATTTCTTGGCAGGCTTTTACCAATAAAAATATTAACATTTATTTATCAACTGATAACGGAACTAATTGGATTACGTTGGTTACAAATTATAATTCCACATTAAACAATTACAATTTTACAATCCCACCTGTTCCAAATTCTGATAAATGTAAAATTAAAATTAGTACTTATAACAGCCCCGAACTATCAATTGTTACCGATTATAATTTTGCTATTACAAATAGTTGGGCACCATATATCAGATTATTATCGTTTAATACAGACAATAAAGTAGTATGTGCAAATTCTAATTTAATAGTTACTTGGGAGTGTGACGGATTAGACGGAACAGCCGATTTGGATATTACATATGACAACGGTAATAATTGGATTTCATTGTTAAATGATATACCGGTACAAAATAAATCAACAGAAATTATTTTACCAAATCGGGTATCGGATAAATGTAGATTAAGAATAAAATCTGACATGATTTCCACTGTTACTGATATTAATGATCAAGTTTTTACCATTTGTAATTTGGAATTATTAAGCCCGGTACAAAATCAAAAAGTAAAAGGCGAAGAAGTGTTTAAAGTAAAATTTAATGCACGTATGGTTAACTATGTTAGCGCTTATTATTCAACGGATAAAGGATTATCTTGGAGTGCAATTCAAGAACATGTTAATACTTCTTTAGGTGAAATAAGTTGGAATGTACCCGGATTAAATTGTGATTCCGTAATTATTAAACTTTCAAACTATCAGGATACAAACGCTTTTAGAATATTTAATACACCTTTTACAATATGGATTCCATATAACGTAACAAAAAGTACGGTGCTTGGCAATAACCTGTTATTTTTTGAAGGTTCTGACTTAAGCTTATCAGCTTTTGTTATGGTTAACGGTGATATAACAACTCGTTACTTTAAATACGAAGCACCCGAATTTAGTCCTCTGCCGGAAGGTATTGTAAGAACAGGAACGTTTTATTGGTTTCTTAACTCGGCAACCATTAGCTTTATAAACGGAAAGTTAAGCATACCGTTAAATAGTTTAGTAAATATTTCAAATCCCGAAGATTTGGTTTGGTTACACAGGGAAACAAGCACCGATAATTGGACAAATTTGCAAGCGAATGTTGTTAACGGAAATATAGAAAGCAGCATTTATTTTACAACGTTAGGACAGTTTACGATAGGTACTTCAGATAGTAATAATTTTACTTCGATTAAAACCGATGAATTACCGAAGAACTACTTTATAAGTAATAATTATCCAAATCCTTTTAATCCTATAACAAAAATATCATTTAATTTACCATACATATCTCTTGTTAACTGCGAAGTTTATAACTCGATCGGGCAAAAAGTTGCCTCATTAATTGAAAGCGAATACTTGACCGGTTTACAGAATATTACTTGGAATGCAATAAACAATAGCAGCGGAATATATTTTATTGTATTTAGAATTAAAGATTTATC
>CALGLM010000228.1 GCA_937930275.1 uncultured Ignavibacteria bacterium | reverse complement strand
ATAGTAAGGCAATTAATCCTTTAACTATTTGAGCATCACTATCTGCCGAAAATTTAATACGTCCTTCGTTAAATTCTGCATAAATCCAAACCTGAGAATGACATCCTTCAATTTTATATTTATCGGTTCTATAAGCTTCATCAAACGGTAATAAATTTCTTCCGTAATTTATAATTAGTTCGTATTTGGATTCCCAGTCGTTCAAACCTTCAAAAATATTTACAAAGTTATCTTGTCTTTCTTGTATAGTCATGGTAGTATATGAAAAATAAAAAATTGTTTTTTAATTTTTAAATATAAAAAATTAAACCTTTTTAACATAATTTAATGTTATGTAAGTATGAAACATTTAAAAATATTAATAATTTTAATTTTTGCGATAGGTTGTAATAATACACTTCCCGAAATTGATTCGTTAAAAGGTGAGAATTATAACTTATTAGATCAAGACAGCACATTAATCCATTATCCCGAAATATTTAAGGGAGAAGTTTTAGTAGTCGGTTATATATTTACCAATTGTCCGGATATTTGTCCTTTAACTACAAACAATATGCATTTAGTCTATAAAAAATTAAAAGAAGAAGGGCTTAACGGTGTAAGATTTGCTGCAATAAGTTTTGATCCTGATTTTGATAGACCCTATATATTAAAACAATATATGAAAGTTAGAAACATTACAGATAAAAATTGGACGTTTATTACGGGAAATAAAACAGAAATTACTAAATTAATGAAACGTAACGAAATATTTTACGTCCCAAGCGATTCAACAGTATTGGCGAGCGGAAAAAAAATGTATTTTTTTGTTCATACGGATAGAATTTCCCTTTATGATAGGGACCTAAATTTGCGTAAAAATTATCCGGGGAGTACACTAAACATTGACGAAATAATTAAAGATATTAAAACAATAAGGTGATATATGAAAAATTTTTTGTTATTATTATTTACTGCGGCTACTATTTATGGTCAAAACAGTTCAAATATAAAACTTTACGATCCTTGGATAAGAAACGCAAGTTCCGGGATGAATACGGGTATGTTTGTTAAAATAGAAAATCGTGATACTAAAGATGATGATTTAATAGGAGTAGAGTGCGATTTTGCGGAGGTAAGCGAAATTCACGAAGTCTTTAAAAACGGTGATATGATGGGGATGAGAAGTGTTAAAAAAATTACGGTAAAAGCAAAATCAACTATAGAACTTAAGCCGCGAGACTACCATATCATGTTTATAAAGCTAACAAAAGAACTAAAAACCGGGGATAAAAAGGTAGTTAAATTAAAATTTAAGAATGCCGGTTTAGTTAGTGTAACTGCAGTAGTTAAAGAGATGGGAAACAACAATAAAAGAAACAAAAAATAGCTTATAAAATTATTATAAAATTGATAAAAACTTTTGAGGATTTATGAAAATAGGTATTGTGGGAAGCGGAATGGTAGGAGCAACTGCAGCTTATGCCGTAGTTATGCGTAAAGCAGCCGGTGAAGTAGTACTATTAGACGCTAACAAAGATAGAGCAAAAGCAGAAGCAGCTGATATTATGCATGCCGTTCCTTTTAGTCACGAAACAGATGTGTATGCCGGTGAATATAACGATTTAGCAAATTCTAATGTAATTGTTATTGCTGCCGGAGCAAATCAAAAACCGGGTGAAACAAGGCTTTCGCTAATGGAAAGGAACGTAAAAATTTTAGACGGCATTCTTTCTCAAACATCGGTTGTTGCCCCAAATGCAATATACTTAGTTGCTACAAACCCTGTTGATATTATTACGCATATGTGTGTTATGCTTGGTGAAAAGTACGGAATAGAAAAGTCTAAAATAATTGGAACGGGAACTACTTTAGATACTGCAAGATTCAGAGTTCTTTTGGGAAAATTTTTAGGAGTCGATTCAAGAAACGTTCATGGTTACGTTGTAGGCGAACACGGAGATTCCGAAGTATTAACCTGGTCTAATATCGATATAGGCGGTGTAAAATTAGAAGATTTTATTGCATTTAGGGGAATTGAATTTAATGAGGAAATAAAAAATAAAATTGATAGTGATGTTAGAAATGCCGCATATACTATTATTTCGGGTAAAGGTTCTACTTATTATGGCATTGGAGCTGCTATTGCCAAAATAGTTGATATTATTAATAGAGATAATAGGGCAATTCTTACCGTCAGCTCGTTTAATAACGATGTGGAAGGAGTAAAAGATTTAGCAATTGC
>CALGLM010000227.1 GCA_937930275.1 uncultured Ignavibacteria bacterium | reverse complement strand
GCCGTCATCAGCCTGGGGGTTTCCCAGGTGCAGATTGCCGCGTAAAGTTGTTGCCGTTATCGGTGACGGTGCAATGACCGGAGGCATGGCTTACGAAGCAATGAATAATTCCGGTGTTCTAAAAAGTGATTTAATTGTTGTGTTAAATGATAATCAAATGTCTATTGCTCCTAACGTTTGGCAGTTTTCTAATTATTTTACCGAAATGATTTCACACCCCGAATATAATAGATTTAAAAGCTCTGTTTGGGATTTAACGGGTAAACTTGACCATTTTGGCGATAGAATAAGGCGAGTTGCCTCAAGATTAGAATCGGGAATAAAATCAATAGTTACACCCGGAATGTTATTTGAAGCTTTAGGTTTTAGATACTTTGGTCCGATAAACGGACATAATTTACCTCAGTTAATTAAAATATTTGAACAAGTTAAAGGATTAAACGGACCAATTCTTGTTCATATTTTAACTGAAAAAGGAAAAGGTTATAAACCGGCAGAAGGAGATACTCAACGGTTACACGCTTCAACTCCGTTTGATAAAGTTACCGGAAAAGCAATAAAAACGGGAAACGAAAAACCCTCTTATACTTCTGTTTTTGGTAAAGCACTTGTAGAGATTGTTAAAGAAAATAAGAAGGTTGTAGGTATTACTGCGGCAATGCCGGACGGAACGGGTCTTAATTACTTACAAGAACAATTTCCCGAAAATTATTTTGACGTAGGTATTGCGGAAGAACATGCGGTAACGTTTTCTGCCGGATTAGCTACTCAAAACATTATTCCTGTTGTTGCAATTTACTCCACTTTTTTACAACGGGGCTTTGACCAAATAATACACGATGTTGCTTTGCAACATCTTCACGTTGTATTTGTCTTGGATAGAGCCGGTTTAGTAGGTGCAGACGGGCCGACACATCACGGTTCATTCGATTTATCTTATTTAAGACTAATTCCCGAAATGGTTATTATGTCGCCAAAAGACGAAGTTGAATTAAGAAATATGTTATATACCGCAGTAGAATACAAAAAAGGACCTATAGCAATTCGATATCCTCGAGGTAGTGCAACCGGTGCCGAGCTTAAACCCGGTTTTGATAAATATGAGATAGGTAAATCAGAAATATTATCGGAAGGTTCCGAAATTAATATTTTAGCAATCGGGAATATGGTTAATTATGCCGAATCCGCCGCAAATATCTTAAATCAAAAAGGTATTTCTACAGGTGTTGTTAATATGCGATTTGTTAAACCGCTTGATACGGAAGTTTTAGATACTTTGGCAGCTAAAAAATGTAAGATTGTTACTTTAGAAGAAAATTCAATTGTCGGCGGTTTCGGAAGTGCCGTTGCCGAATATTTTATAGATAAGAACTACAAAAACGATATATTAAGAATAGCGTTACCCGATGAGTTTATTGAACACGGAACTCAAAAAGAGCTTCACAAAATTTTAGAAATCGATTCTGACGGAATATTGGGGAAAATTGTTAAGTTTTATGGGAATAATTTTTAAAATTAACAATTATTTTATCTAAAACTATTTGCTTTTAATCAAGCATAAATTATATTTATATTCTTTTTTTAGTTCTTTATCGTTGGTTACATATTTTATAAAAATAAGCGAGTCTTCTATGAAAACAAAAGTACTAATTGTAGATGATGAAAAAGACATAATTGAGATGTTGCAATACAATCTTGAGAATGAAGGATATGAAGTAATTTATGCTTATGATGGTTTAGAGGCTCTCGAAAAACTAAAAGAAAATCCGGCTATTATTGTATTAGATTTAATGATGCCCAAACTTGACGGGTATCAAACATTAAAAAAAATTAGGGATACAAAGGGGTTTGAAAATATTCCCGTAGTAATTTTAACGGCAAAATCCGGTGAAAATGACGAGATTAAAAGTTTAAATATAGGTGCAGATGATTTCATTCAAAAGCCTATATCTCCAAATAAACTTATAGCCCGCATTAACAGTAATTTAAGAAAAGGGAATTTCTTAAGTACTCAACAACAAAAACAAAATAACATAAATATTGGACCAATTGAAATTGATAAAGAAAAATTTACTGTTTTAATTGATAAACAAAATGTTTTTATGCCCAAAAAGGAATTTGAAATACTTTGCTACCTTGCTTCAAATCCGGGTAAAGTTTTCCCTCGTGAACAAATTTTAAGCGACGTTTGGGGAAACGATATATATGTAGTTGAAAGAACTATTGACGTACACGTTAGAAAAATACGTGAAAAATTAGATAAATATGCCGATTTAATTGAAACGGTGAAAGGCGTTGGCTATAGATTTAAAAACATCGAGTGATTTTAAAGAAAATTTTAGCTTCGGTAAAATCTATTTTAAAAAACTAATTTTTCCGCTTATATTTGTTTTCCTTTTCCACATCTTATTTTACGACCTTTCGTTAGCTACACTTTTTTTTGTTATTGTAGTTTTAATTTCATTTGCCGTAATAATAGTTACATATCTTGGTTCTATACGCAGAAAAGAAATAAACCAAATAAAAGATATTATCTTTAAAATACGTGAAAATAAATTTAATTCACCCGATGAAATTAGTTTAGGTAAACATTTAGTAGAATTGGAAGGGGAAATTAAATCAATGTTCTTACGAACTCAAAACGATATACAGAATCTTAAAAAACTTGAACAAGTAAGAACCGAATTTCTTGGAAACGTATCGCATGAATTAAGAACCCCAATATTTGCAATACAAGGATTTATTGAAACTTTGCTAAACGGAGCAATTGACGATAAGCGTGTTAATCGTTCCTTTTTAGAAAAAGCAGGAATACATACCGAAAACCTAAATAACTTGCTTAATGATTTAATTGATATATCAATGATTGAATCGGGGCAAATGAAAATGAGTTTTAGATATTTTGGTATAGCTGAATTTATAACAGGAATAATTGACGAATTTACTCCTCTTGCCGATGAAAAAGGATTGGAAATAAGATGTGGTTATATAAAACCTACATTAAAGATTTTTGGTGATAGAAATAGACTAAAACAAGTATTTGTTAATTTATTACAAAATGCAATAAAATATACAGATACCGGATATATTGAAATTATTTGCAACGAAGAAGGAAAATTGTGCAATATTAGCATTAAAGATACCGGAATAGGTATTCCGGAAGTTGATTTGGAGCGAATTTTTGAAAGATTTTACAGAGTAGATAAGGCACGAAGTAGAGCTGTAGGAGGCACAGGTTTAGGCTTAGCAATAGTTAAGCATATTTTAGAAGCACATAGTTCAAAAATTGAAGTTAAAAGCGAAGTAAATAAAGGAACAGAATTTTCGTTTAAGCTAAAAAAGTGATTTTTGAATAAATTAAATTTTGTAAAAATATTGACTTATTAGATTTTTTTTAATACATTTACTGTTCTAATTTAAGACTGTTGGAGGAACTAAATGTTTGCAGTAGTTGATATTGCAGGACAGCAATTAAAAGTTGAAGAAAACAAAACCTATTATGTTCGTAGATTACAGAACGAATTGAATACGGAAGTAGTTTTTGATAAAGTGTTATTATTATCAAACGGTGATGATACAAAAGTCGGTGCACCTACTTTAAGTGATGTTAAAGTTAGCGCTAAAGTGGTAGAACACCTTAAAGATGATAAAGTTATTGTGTTCAAGAAAAAAAGAAGAAAATCTTACAGACGCAAAAACGGTCATCGCGACTTTTTAACCCGTATCGAAGTAACAAAGATTGGATAATTTTCGGAGGAAATTATGGCTCATAAAAAAGGTCAAGGTTCATCACGTAACGGACGTGACAGTAATCCGCAATATTTAGGTGTCAAACGTTTTGGCGGTCAAAAAGTATCTGCCGGTTCTATTTTAGTTCGTCAAAAAGGAACTAAATTCCATCCGGGACAAAACGTTTCTAAAGGAAAAGATGACACATTATTTGCTCTGGTTGACGGCGTTTTAAAGTTTGAATATAAGAAGAACGATAGAAAATATATAAGCGTTTACGCTAACTAATAAAAGTTTTTCTTTGTATCTTTTTTTTTGAAAGGGAATGTTATTCCCTTTTTCTATTTTAAAATAAAAAAGCCGATAACTGTGTATCGGCTTATGGTATTAACTAATTAATCATTTATTTTTCCGTAAAGTATTTTCTTTCCACCAAAAACGCTACAACAAAACCTAAACCTGCAAAAAAGAAAATTGAAAACGGCACTGCTGCATCAAAATCCGTATATTGTTCAAATGATATGCCTAAACCTAAACCAATTCCGAAAAAAATTGAAATAATACCTATTTTTAACATACTTGTTTTTCTATCTCTGGATTTAAGAAGTTCAAGCATTTGTTCAGGAGTAAGTCCCCTATCAAGCATTATTTGTTTTTCTTTAAACCTATAATAAATATAGGTTACGGAAATTATTCCGATTACTAAAAAAAATACCGGGGCTATTATAATTTCGGGTAACATTTTTAACCTCACTTGTTTATTTGTTTATTAGTTATGACTTTAAGAAAATTAAAAGGTTACAAAATTTATTTATTTTTTATTTGTAACCTATTTTGTATATTTTAGTCTATACTTATATGATAAATAATATTTCAGATATCGAAATTATTAATTCTATTAAACATGGCAATAAAAACGATTTTAAATTGCTGGTTGATAGGTATAAACTTAAAGCTTTTTCGCTATTATTTAGGATGCTAAAAAATAAAGAAGAGGCTGAAGAAGTTTTACAAGATTCGTTTGTAAAAGCTTTTTATTCATTACCTTACTTTAGAAGTGAAAGTAAATTTTCTACTTGGTTTTATAAAATTGTTTATAATACTTGTTTAAGTCATTTATCAAAACAAAAAAGACGTGCGGAATTAGAATTAATTATTGAAGACGATAATTTATTAGGAAATAATGACGAAAACATTTTGGGAACATTAGAAAAATCTGAAGGTGATATATATAAATATATTGATTTACTGCCTATTAAATATAGTTTAATTTTGATATTATTTTACATTGACGAACTTAGTATTAGCGAAATTAGTAACACGTTAAGCATAACCGCATCTAACGTAAAGGTTATTTTGCACCGCGCACGAACAGAATTAAAATCCATATTAGATAAACATAATTTCAAGCAGGTATCAAATGGATAATAACGAACTAATAAACTTATATTTTGACGGCTTATTAAATGATGCCGAAAAATTTTCATTTGAACGCAAAATTAAAGAAGATCAAATTTTTGCCGAAGAATATTACAAATATAAAAAAGCTATAGAAATATTTAAAGAATTACCACAATATTCTCCTTCTCCCAATTTTACCGATTCTTTAGTAAAAAAACTAAATTTACCCAAAAATAAAAAAGATAATGTATTCTTTCTTTCGGTAGTAATCAGTTTAATTATAACTTTTGTATTTATTGCCGTTTCGGTCTTTGGTTATGTAAACAAAAAACAATTAGCAGTTTCTGAATATAAAAACAGTTTATTTGATAAGATAAATTTAGAATCCTTGAATTCGGTTCTTCACTCAAATAACTTTTTAATTATATTATCATCGGTAACATTAATAATGCTTATTGTTGTATATTTTATACAATCTAATTTTAATAAACTGAAAAAACAATTAGCATAAAAAAAAGCCTGTCAAAATTTGACAGGCTTTTTTTGCATTATTATACAAAAATTATTTCATTAAAGCCATTTTCTTTGTAGCTGTAAAGTTTTTACCGTTTACGCCTTTAGCTTCAATAGTATAGAAATAAATACCGCTTGAAAGTGAAGAAGCATTAACATTAACTTCGTGGTTACCAACAGTGTAGTTGCCTTCAGCTATTGTGTTTACTAACTGACCTAATGAGTTATATAAACTAATTGTAATATTTGATTCAACCGGAATAGCAAAAGCAATTTTTGTAGTCGGGTTAAATGGGTTAGGATAATTTTGGCTTAAAGCAAATTCTGTTGGAACGCCAACTGATACTTCAACTGCGTTTGAATAAGAAATTGTTCCGTCAAAATCAACTTGTTTTAATCTGTAGGTAAATGTACCGCTTAAAGATGAAGCATCGGTATATGAATAAAGATGTCTTTCGGTAGAAGTTCCGTTACCGGGTACAAAAGCTATTTGTTCAAAAACCTTACCGTCATTGCTTCTTTCAATAGCAAATCCGCTGTTATTGGTTTCGGTAGCTGTTGCCCAATTTAATACAACTTTATTATCTACTGCTTTAGCTTCAAAACTTGTTAATTCAACAGGTACAGCACCTGTTCCGTAAACTGATACGTTATCAATTGCCCAATACCAGTTCCAACCGGTATTAGCATACGTAAAACGAACTCTAACATCAGATTTGCCTGCTGCAATAGCGGTAACATCAAACGTTTTATGAACTGTACGATCATCAACACCAACTACGTAATATACGTTAGTCCATGTTGTGCCGCCGTCAACACTAATATCCATCCAACCTTGATCTTGGCTTGAGCTATAAATATGGAAATCAGAATCAAATTCAACAAAAACTTGATCAAAAGCTGACATGTTTAAGCCGTTAGTTAAAGTTGCCGTTGTAGTTGTTGCACCGGCACCGCTTCCCCATTCGTCACTATCAGCTGCTAAAACTGCACCGGTAGCGGTAGGAGGTAATAAATATGAATTTGGCCATGTTGTGTAAGCTGTCCAAACATAAGGTGCTGTTCCGGTAATTGTCCAGTTAACTGCGCCTGCCGAAAAATCATCTAAGAAAGTAGCAGGATCTCTCATAGTTTTGAAACTCCAAATAGAACCGTTTGTTGTACCGGTGTTATCAGTTTCAACTACTCTCCAGTAATAGGTTGTAAAATAGTTCAAAGCACTACATTCGTAAGCATTAACAGGAGTACCGTCATATACTAAAACCGAAGCATCCATGTTCTGAACTGCAGCCATATCGCTACCAAAATATACTTTAGTGCCGGTAGTCGTATTCGGATTTACCCAAGTTAAATTAACGCCGGTAATTGCAACACCGGTAGCTCCGTTTGCGGGAGATGGGT
>CALGLM010000226.1 GCA_937930275.1 uncultured Ignavibacteria bacterium | reverse complement strand
TCCCGAAGCCGCAATAAAAAAGGCCTTTCGTATTGTAGGAGCTAATTCCTCAACTTTTCTAACTAAAAAGTTGTGCTTTGTAATAGGACGAGTAATTCCGACAATGTCAGCTTCTTGAAAAGCATCGTTACCTATAAGATGCGAAGCTACTTGCCCCGAAAATACAACCAAAGGAACAGAATCCATAAATGCATCGGCTATACCGGTAACAGTATTTGTTGCTCCGGGTCCGGAAGTAACCAAAACTACTCCGACTTTTCCCGTTGCTTTAGCATATCCTTCAGCCATATGAGTAGCACCTTGTTCGTGACGTACCAACACATGGTTTAAGAAATCTACATCATACAATTTTTCGTATATTTTTATAATTGATCCGCCCGGATATCCGAAAATTGTATCTACTTTTTCAGCTTTAAGACACTCAAAAAATATTTCCGCTCCGCTTAGCAATTTCTTTTCCATCTGTACACCTTTATGTTTAATTTATAATTTTACTACTGCTCCGTAATTGGCAGATTTTACCATTTTTGCATATCTGCTTAAATAACCTTTTGTTACTTTCGGCTTAAATTCCGGTAATTCTGCTAATCTTTTTTGTAATTCTTCTTCCGTTAAATTGACATTAATTTTTTTGTTGGGAATATCAATCATTATTTTATCACCGTTTTTTAAGGCGGCAATAGGACCTTTTGAAGCTGCTTCGGGACTAATATGACCTATACATGCCCCTCTTGTACCACCCGAAAATCTTCCGTCTGTTATTAAAGCAACTTTTTCACCTAATCCCATCCCCATAATGGCAGATGTCGGACTTAGCATTTCCGGCATCCCCGGTCCACCGGCCGGTCCTTCATATCTTATAACTACAACATCCCCTTCTTTAACTTCATTATTCAAAATTCCGGCTAATGCTTCTTCTTGACTTTCATAAATGCGTGCAGGTCCTTCGTGCACAAGCATTGCCTCAGAAACAGCCCCCGTTTTTACAACCGAGCCATCCGGAGCAAGATTACCGAACAAAATTGCCAATCCGCCCTTATTAGAATACGGCTTTTCTATTGTCTTTATTACATTTGTATCTCTAATTTGATTTTCTACAATATTTTCTCCTAATGTTTTTCCCGTTACAGTTAAACAATCTAAATTAAGCGTTCCTTCCTTTCTGCTTAATTGGTTAAGTATTGCTGAAACCCCACCCGCGTTTTCAACATCTTCCATATGAACAAAAGGAGTGGCAGGGCTAACCTTACACAAGTAAGGTACTTTTTCGGCTATGTTATTTAATTCGTGCATATCAAATTCAAAACCCATTTCTATAGCAACTGCAAGCGTATGTAAAATTGTATTTGTACTTCCGCCCATTGCCATATCTAACGCAAAAGCATTTCTAATTGAGTCACGAGTAATTATATCGCTTGGTTTTATATCATTTTTAACCAGATATAAAATTTGTTTTCCCGCTTCTTTTGCCAATTCTTTTCTTCGCGGATCAACTGCTAAAATAGTTCCGTTACCGGGTAAAGCCATTCCAAGTGCTTCGCATAAGCAATTCATACTATTTGCGGTAAACATTCCCGAACAACTTCCGCAAGTTGGACAGCTAAAATTTTCAATTTCTTTTAACTGTTCTTCGTTTATTTCTCCTTTATTAAATCTACCTACTCCTTCAAATACGCTTATCAAATCAGCTTTTTCTCCGTTTAATAAACGTCCTGCTTTCATTGGTCCGCCTGATATAAAAATTGTCGGAATATTTATTCTTGCAGCACCCATTAACATACCGGGGACTATTTTGTCGCAGTTTGTAATACAAACCAATCCATCTAATCTGTGTGCTTCTGCAACGGTCTCAACACTATCGGCTATCAACTCTCTACTTGCCAATGAATATCGCATACCTAAGTGTCCCATTGCAATACCGTCATCAACGCCGATTGTATTAAATTCAAAAGGAACACCCCCCGCTTCTCTAACAGCCTCTTTAACTAATTTACCAAGCTCCCCTAAATGAACGTGACCGGGAATTAAATCGATATAAGAATTGCAAATACCAATAAACGGTTTATCAAAGTCGGATTCGGATTTTATTACTCCGGTCGCTTTTAATAAGCTTCTGTGCGGGGCTTTTTCAAATCCTTTTTTAATTAAATCGGAACGCATATTTCCTCTGAATTTTTATAAAAAAAATTCAGATAAAACCTTTAGGGTCTTAGTCAATCCCTAAGAGTTTTAATATACTGTAATTTTGTCGGCTTATTTTATTTAGGGATTGACTTTTATATTAGCGAATAATAATTAGTCCTAGTAGGTTGACCACTAGAATAATAATGCCGCTAATAATAATCCCTGTAATGGCTAAATCTGAATTGTTAATTGCAATTGAAGAACAAACACTACCCTGCCTATCCGCATTTTTTGCGTAAAATTTTAATTTGGCAATATGTTTTGTAGTGTTTTTCATAATTTATTGGTACTAATATAAACTTTAATTTTTTGATGTCAAGTAAATTTTGCATAAATATTCACAAAACTACATATTTGTGCGTTATAACTAATATATTAATTTAACAATATTGTAAAAATTGAACTTATTACCTACGCTTTTCACTTGTAAAATTAAATATAATTACCTAATTTTGTAATAATAAGACTTAAAAGGTTATTTTATAGTCTAAAACAACTTTATTTTAATTTTTCGATAAAAAATAATAAACATATATGAATAATATCTTAAAAATTGTACTTTTTGTACTTATGACTTTTGTTTTAATTGCGGGATTAGCATTTCCGATAGTTGAGGGTCAACCCCAACATTGGTATCAATTTCCCGTAATTCCGGGCTTGGAAGAAAAAGCAAAAATAATCTTTTTTCACGTACCCACTGCCTGGCTTGCCGTAATTGCGTTTTTTATGTCAATGTTTTACGGAGTTAAATACTTACGCAGCGAAAACTTAGATAACGATGTAAAATCGTTTACTGCTATGCAGCTTGGCATGGTGTTTTGCGTTTTAGCTACCGTTACCGGTAGTATTTGGGCAAAATTTACATGGGGTGCTTTTTGGCATTGGGACCCTCGCGAAACAAGTATTTTTATTTTGCTTTTAATTTACGGTTCTTTATTTGCTTTACGAAGTGCTATTGAAAACGAAGATAAAAAAGCAAGATTAAGTGCAGTTTATAGCATTTTTGCTTTTTTAACGGTTCCTTTTTTTGTTTTTATTATGCCACGAATTATGGAAGGATTACACCCGGGGAGTGCAAATGATGACAGTAGCGGACCAGTCGTTAATTTTCATATGGATAAAAACATGTTTTTTATTTTTATATTATCCTTAATCGCATTCACTCTTTTATACTATTGGATGTTTAGACTCGGATACAAATCACTATTAGCTAAAGAAAAAATAAGTAAAAAATATATTACGGAGTAACATGGAAAGTTTATTTTCGTTTGCCGAAAAAAATTCGATTTTTATTGTCCTTTTTATTGTTTTAACAATTTGGACCGGCATTTTTATTGCACTTTTTAACATCGAAAATCGCCTAAAAAAAATTGAAAGCGAACTAAAAAATGAGGAGAAACCTAATGAAGAGTAAATATATATTCGGGGGTGTAATAATTGTTGTTTTCTTTTTTATAATGGGATATTTATTTACCCAAACAGATATAAAATACGAAAACGATTTTAGTAAAATTGTATCATCTGCACATACTATTAAAGCAACCGGTGCTTGGGTTAAAAGCAAAAATTATCAGATGGATAAAATAAATAACATTTTTTCTTTTTACTTAGTCGATAATTTTGGTAAAGAGATTAAAGTTGTGTACAACGGTCCTATTCCAAATAATTTTGAATCTTGCACAAGCGTTGTTGTAACCGGTAAATATAAAAACGGTCAATTCGTTGCTTCGGATATTTTAACAAAATGTCCTTCAAAATACGAAAGCCAAATGCCTAATAAACAATCATAATTAACCAAGGATAGTTAATGATAGGAAACATTTTTTTAACTCTTGCCCTTCTTGCCGCTATATTTTCTACCGTAATGTATTATTTTACTCTTAAGGGTTATACCAATACAATAAACAAAGCACGTTTAGGTTACCATTTAATGAGTATTATGGTAATAGCTGCTTCAATTCTTTTACTTTATGCCATACTCACTCATCAGTATCAATTTAAATACGTTTACGAGTATAGTAATAGCGATTTGCCTACGGGATTGCTAATTTCAACCTTTTATGCCGGACAAGAAGGAAGCTTTTTGCTTTGGGGATTATTTTCGGCTATTATAGGTCTTATTTTATTAGACTACACTTCAAAAAGAGGTGATTTGGAGCATCGCGTTATGTTAATTTATTCATTAATTAATGTTATGCTGTTAGTAATGCTAAGCCCTTTGCTAAAAAGTCCTTTTGCTTATATTTGGCAAGAAGGAGCTTTTATTGATATTAAAAGCATAAATCCAAATTTTCTCAATCTTCCTTTTATCGCCAATTTTATTTTTCAAGACCAAGCAGGACAGTCACAGTTTTTCCAGATAAATTCCGATACATATGCAATGCTGTTAAATAACGGTATCGGGCTTAACGATTTCATAATTCACGGAAAAGGACTTAATCCGCTATTACAAAATTTTTGGATGCAAATTCATCCTCCTATGTTATTTATAGGATTTGCAATGGCTGCAGTTCCCTATTCTTTTGCTATTGCCGCTTTAATTAAAAACGAATATAACGAATGGGTTAAACAATCATTTCCTTGGGTATTATTCGGTCATATGATTTTAGGATTAGCAATTATGTTAGGCGGTTATTGGGCTTACGGAGTTTTGGGATGGGGCGGTTATTGGGGTTGGGATCCGGTTGAAAATTCGTCTCTTGTTCCTTGGTTAGTCGGTGTTGCCTCTATTCACACTTTTATTGTTCAAAAGCGGACCCAAGAACAATATGCAGGGAAAGGACGATTTGTAAAAACAAATTTAATTCTATCAATTTTAACTTTTGCTTTAGTTATTTATTCAACCTTTTTAACCCGCAGCGGCGTACTAAGTGATGCCTCGGTTCATTCTTTTGTTGCCCCAGGTAGAATTGTATTTTTATTTTTACTACTAAATGTTGTTTTATTTTCATTAATCGGTTTGGGCGCTATTGCTTTCCGTTGGAAATTTTTAAACGAACATTTTAATTTTGAAGAAAACATTTTATCGCGTGAACTTGCTTTGTTTACGGGTGCGGCAACATTAATTGCAAGCGGTGCTATTATTATCTTCGGTACGTCTTTACCAATTTTCGGAAAAGGAGTTGATATTTCATTTTACAACAAATCTCATTTACCTATAGGTATTATTGTAGGTGTTTTAATGGGTTTTAGTTTGATGCTAAAATGGAAGACAACCGATAAAAAAGACCTTTTTAATAACTCTAAATATTCGCTTGCGGTAACAGCAATAATCTCACTGTTAATTATCGGCTTGGGAAAAGTATCCGATTTTATGCTTGCTGTTTTTACCGTTACTACAATATTTTCTTTAGTGCTAAATACGGAATATTTGGTAAAAGCTGTTAAACGTAATTTAATTCACACAGGAGCTTTTGTTGCTCATTTAGGCATTGCGGTTTTTATGCTCGGTGTTATTGCAACAGGCGGATTTACAGTTAAACAAACTGCCGACTTACCTAAAGGCGAAACTGTTAATGTTTTAGGATATAATTTAATGTTTACCGGTTACGAAGCTATTGAAAACAACACAAAATATGCATTTAATGTTGAAATTGATAACGGCGGAAACAAAACAAACGCAAGACCGGTTATGTATATTGCAGAATTTAACAACAGCTTAATGCGTGAACCGGATATAATTAATTTAATCACTAAAGATTTTTATCTTGAACCGTTGGCTTATGAAGAAAATAATAGCATGGATAACAGCTCGCTTTCTTTGAAGAAAAACGAACCGTTCGAGTTTGAAGGAAAAAAAATTACTTTTACAGGGTTTAATTTTCCTCAGGATGCAATGCAAAAGATGAGTAATGGCGAAGAGTTTACAATTGGTGCTGTATTTACTGTTGTTGCTAACGGACAAATATACCAAGGGGAAGGTTACATGCGTAGTAAAGGCGGTAATAGAGATTTTATTCCCGTTGACTTTAAAGACATTGATTTACGCATAGAAATTACAAACCTTGATGCAAGCGGTACTGTTGCCGTAAAATTAAATAAAATGTCTGACCCTAATCCAATGGCATTAAAAACCGCTCCTACACTTTCGGTTGAAGTTAGTATAAAACCTTTTATAATTTTTGTATGGCTCGGTGTAATCTTAATGGTAATAGGATTTATAATTGCTGCAGTAAAAAGAACAAAAGAAAATTTTATTGCAGAATAAATAACACAATATTCGCCTTGATAAACTAATAAATTTTAGCTCAAACAAACATTAAAAAATCCCCTTATGCATTAACGTAAGGGGATTTTTTTATAAACAAAATCACGTTCAAATATAAAAAAAAACAACGAATTAATTTTTGCTTTATTTTTAATTTATAAAACAAGGTTTACTAATATTACCCAGTTTATCAACTGCGCAAACGGCATATTTATCAACTTTTTCCATTGTTATATTTTTATTAGTTGCCGGAAATATCTTATATGTCCAATTATTCTCTTTTTTTGTATAAACAACAAACAAAAACGGTTGTTTTCCTTTTGTAGTTGAAATATTAAGCGTAACCTTATCATCGTTAATTTCTTTTGAAACTACCGGCGTATTCGGTGCTTTTGTGTTTATCCAGCCATATGTAGGCGTAATAGCTTGTTCGTTATAAATTGAAGTGATTATCGGTCTTACTATTGTATCGTAATTGTTCATTATCGGTTTCATACTAAACAATATTGTGCCTGCCGATTCTGAATTCATTGCTCTTGTTATCATTATTTGATTTATTATTTCAACACTCATTTCTTTTATATTGTAACGGGGATTAATCCACAGACCCGGGAAAATATTACGTTTTGTTTTGTTTTCGCCTTGCCACCACTTTAGCAAAACCGGATAACTATAACGCGGGTTGCTGATTAGCCAATACAATTGCGGCGAATAGTAATCTACCCATCCCTTATTTAACCACAGTCGGGCATCTGCATACAAAGTTTGATATTGGTCAAAACCTGTTTTTACGGTTTCGGGATAACCGGGTCTATATAAACCAAACGGACTTATTCCCAGTTTAACTTCCGGTTTTACTTTTTTAATTCCGGTATAAATTCTTTTTACAAACTTATTAACCGCATCTCTTCTCCAATCCCCTTTGTTTAACTTACCTCCTTGTTTTGTATATTCTTTATAACTTTCTTCGTCCGGAAAGTCCGCTCCGTTATTATATTCCGGATACGGATAAAAATAATCGTCAAAATGTATTCCGTCAATGTCGTAATTTTTTACTACATCCATTACTACATTGTACGAGTGGTCTTGAACTTCCTTAATTGTAGGTATAAGCCAATAGTACCCGTCAGATTGTAACTTTGCAACTAAATTTGGTTTCGATTTAATAACACTATTTTCCGAAATACTTTCCTTGCTTGCCGGATGACCCGCTCTATACGGATTAAACCATGCATGCACTTCTATTCCTCTGTTATGAGCTTCCGTAATCCAAAATTCCAACGGATCGTAATACGGCTCCGGAGCTTTGCCTTGTTCGCCCGTTAAATAATATGACCATGGTTCGTAAGATGATTTATATATTGCATCGCATTGCGGTCTAACCTGCAAAACAATGGCATTCATATTCATTTCTTTTACTCTATCTAAAATAGCAAGTGCTTCTTTTTTTTGTTTTTCTATATCCAAGCCGGGGGCGCTGGGCCAATCAATATTTGCTACGGTTGCAATCCAAACAGCTCTAAACTCCCTATTTACTTCCGGTAATTTTTCCTGCGCGGTTATCGAAATTATTAAACCGCCAATTAATAAAACTACATATTTAAGCATACGTTTATCTCCGATATTATTAATACATAATTTACAATTCAAAGATAATAATATTTTAATTGATTATGGTAAAGAATAGATTCAAAATGTTTAATAGCAGACGAATATATTCGTGGGTTGGGTTAATTCCCTCACTCCCATGAATAAATTTTTGGTTGCTTTTTATTTATCATTTAACATTATATAGTTATTCTTTTCCACTATCTAAAGATTGCGGCAATTTAAAGCAAGGGGAATTAATATATTGTTTTTATTACCCACGAATGAATTCGTGGGTTAGGTTTATTTCATCGCCCGCATGAATGAATTCATGGGTTGCGAATTCTTTTTATTTAATACTCAACATTTAACACTAAACATTTAACATTATTGTAGCTCCGAAGGAGCGGCATTATTGTAACACTATAAATGTTAAAATAATAAAGCCCTGTAGGCGGCGACATTGGTTTATTATTTAGGGGCTGTATCAAAAGTGGCTGTTAAGATAAATTGTCACGTTTTGAGATTAAAACTCACCCTCGGTCCCTCTCTTGGGAAGAGAGGGATGACGGTTTGTGTGATT
>CALGLM010000225.1 GCA_937930275.1 uncultured Ignavibacteria bacterium | reverse complement strand
TTTATGATATTAATATGAATCTTTTATACACTGGAGTACATAATTTTATAAGCGGTCCTAATCCTTATATTAATTTTAACGGAATTACGAATAATGGCAGGCTAAGTTCCGGGGTTTACATTTATGTAACTGAAAGTGAGGGAAATATTTTAAAAGGAAAATTTGCGGTATTAAATGACTAATTATTCAATTGAATTAGAAAATGTAACTAAAACATTCGGAAGAAGGTTAATTTTTAAAAATATTTCGGTTAAATTAAATTCCCCAACAGTAATAGGTATATCGGGAAGGAATGGTGCCGGAAAATCAACTTTTGTTAAAATATTAGCCGGCTTAATTTCCCCCACTAAGGGTAAAATAAACCATTATTCCGAAAACGGGGTGTTGCCAAACGAAAAAATATTTAACAGTCTTGGGTTTGTTTCTCCGTATTTGGTCCTATATGACGAGTTTACTGCTACAGAAAATTTGTATTATTTTTGCAAAATACGTAATGTAACATATGATAAATCTTTAGCAAAAGAATTGCTTGAAAAAGTTAATTTGTATGATAGAAGAAATGACCTTGTTAAAACTTATTCATCGGGAATGAAACAAAGATTAAAATATGCGTTTGCATTAATACATAAGCCGAATTTATTAATTTTAGACGAACCTACAAGTAATCTTGATAATTCGGGTAAAGATGTAGTGTATAGTTTTATAGAAAACTACGGAAAGGATAAACTTGTAATTGTTGCTTCAAACGAAGAAGTAGATTTAAGTTACTGCAGCCAAATTATTGAATTAGAAAAGTATAAAGATAAAATATGATTAAAAGTTTTTATTTGTTTAAAAAAGATTGGCAATCGGAATTAAGAACGCGATACGCAATTAATGCATTGGCAATGTTTATATTGGTTACAATCAGTGTAATTCTTTTTTCTGTAGGACAAGAAAAAATGAGTGAATACCTTACGGGCGGATTACTTTGGGTTGTAATTTTCTTTTCTGCAATGAGCGGTTTATCGCGAACGTTTGTTAGCGAAGAAGAGCGGGGGACTATGTTAACATTACAGCTAATTGCATCTGCAGATACAATTTTTACGGGTAAAATGTTGTTTAACTTAGTGCTCGTTTTTTTAATGAATACCGTAATTGCAATACTATATTCAATGTTATTTAACACGTTTATAATTAATAATATGGCATTATTTGTTTTGGCTTTTATAATAGGCAATATAGGTATTGCCGTATCATCAACAGTAATTGCGGCAATAATAGCCAAAGCCAATACTAAGGGAACTTTGTATCCCGTATTATCTTTTCCCATTCTGCTACCGCTTATTTTAGTTTTGCTGCAGTTAACCAAATTTTCAATTGATGGGAAATCAATAGACGAAAGTTATGCGGAATTAATGGTGTTGGTAAGTTATGACGTAATTATGCTTACTGCTTCTTATTTACTGTTCGAGTTTATCAATAAAGATTAAAAATTCTTTATTTTTTTTATCTCTTCTAAAATTAAAGGCAATACTTCCCCGCTATTACCCATAATCGAATAATCGCAAAAATTTGTTAATCCCGTCTGTGTAATATTAATTTCTACAAGTACCGAACCGTACTGCTTGGCAACAAACGGAATATTTGCTGCCGGATATACTACTGCAGATGTGCCGATAACAAAACAAATATCACTGCGCATTGCTAATTTTTCTGCTTCGTTAAATACGTCTTGAGGTAACATTTCGCCAAACCAAACTACGTCCGGTCTAACAAGTCCGCCGCATTTTTTACACTTCGGAGCAGTTTTATTTTCCGAAATAATTAAATTATCATATCTTGATTTACATTTTATACAATAATTTTTTTCAATGTTACCGTGTAATTCCAACACTTTTTTGCTGCCAGCCCTATTGTGTAAGCTATCGACATTTTGCGTAACCACAGCAACACTGTTAAAATATTTTTCAAATTCAACTATTGTCATGTGCCCGGGATTGGGTGATTTTTCTTCAACAATCTGCCTGCGGTATTGATACCACTCCCAAACCATATCCGGATTTTTTAGAAAAGCATTAAAATTAGCAAGTTCTTCCGGTTTAAGCTTATTCCAAATACCGTCTTTTCCCCTAAATGTGGGAATACCGCTTTCAGCAGATATTCCCGCACCGGTAAAAAATAAAATATCTTTTGCGTTGTTAATTTTAGTAATTAAACTATCGCTAATTTGCATTTTATTTATTCTTTATTTCGTTTAGTAATTTTTTAGCTTCTTCTTTTCTTGTTTTATCGTCTTCATCTTGAATAGGAGAATTTAAGGCTTTATTTAATTGTTCTTTTGCTTCGGAATAATTATCATCATCTATTAGGGCAATTGCGTAATCGACATAAAACATTACGTAGTTAGGGCGTAAACTTATAGCTTTTTTAAAGTTATTAATGGCAACATCATAATCAGCCCAACTTAATCCGGCTACTTTGCGGGCAACCCAACTTTTTTGCATAAGTTTAGCGTGAGTTCTTGCTAAAACATAATGGGCGGTAGCTTGAATTTCGTTTCCTCCGTTTCCGAGTTTTATCGATTTTTCGGCATCATCTTTAACCGATTCTACAACTTTACCGACCGAAAAAACTCCTTTAAATAATGCAATTCGTCCGTTAACAATTGCACGGCGTAAATAAGTAACTGATTTATCCGGTGCAAGTTTTATTGATCTGTTGGCATATTCTAATCCTTTTTCGTAAAGTTTAAGCTGCTCGTCTTCTTTATCGCTTGACATATGCTCTGCAATATCAACGCACGTGCGGCTTAAACGCCATAACACTTCCCAATTATCGGGGCTTTGTTTATCAGCTTGTTCAAGTACTTTTAGTACTCCGTTGTTGTCAAATTTATCGTATAACTCTTCACTTTTTTTTATCAAATCATCAACGCTTTGTGCAAATAGTTGAACCGCAAAAAGTAATATTAAAAGAGTAAGGCTGCCTGTTTTGTACATGTTTTCCTCTTGTTGTTAGTGGTTAAAGAAAACTTAAATAATGTTAAAATCTTAAAGTTCGTAATTCCTTAAGTATAAGTCGGTTCCGGCAAGTTGAATAAATTTTGTCCAATTGCCTTGTCTTAAATCTCCCGAACAGATTGCATTTTTGTATGCATTTGTTTTAGCGCTTAGTTCGTCTGCTTGATATAATACAATTGCTTCCAGTGTTTTTGGAACAACAGGAGTAGCAAATTCTAATTTGCCTTGATGACTTAAAATTAGATGCAATAAATCATTTTTAAGGTTCTCCGGAAAATCGGGAATTTCCTTTATTTTGTTTTCAATTTCCATTGCACCTAAAACAATATGTCCGAGTAATTTCCCTTCGTCAGTATAATAAATATCTGTACCTACGCTTAGTTCTTTTAATTTCCCAAAATCATGGAACAGAGCACCGCAAACAAGCAGATCTCTTTTTAACTCGGGGTGTAATTTACACATCAATTCACAAATTTTAATAATTTCCAGTGTGTGCTCAAGTAGTCCGCCTATATATGCATGGTGCCAATTTTTGGCTGCCGGTGCAGTAGCAAATTTTTCTATTATATCTTCGTTAAATATTGCTTTTACTAAAAAAGAAAGGTGTTTGTTTTTAATTGAGCTTATAAATTTGTTAAGTTCTTCTTTCATTTCTCCAAAAGTACGTGTGCTTTTTGGCAAAAAATCGGATACATCAACATTATCACTTTGTACTGCTAATCTTAGTTGGTCAATCTTTAAAGTAACATTATTCTGAAATACTTCTGCAGATCCTTTTATTTTAATAATTAATCCGCCTTTTAATTCGGGTAAAATATTTTCAAATCCGCCCCACATTCTTCCAATTAACGTTGTCGATTTATCTTTAACTTCCAATTGTAGGTACTGATTACCGTTTTTTGCTACTTTTAGTTCGTGTTTTGCTAATATGCAGTAATGCAATATTGCATCTTGGTCTTGCAGCTTAATAAATTCAATTTGTTGTAACACTGTTTTACTCTTTCTGTGTTTTTGATTCTATTTCCACAACAACGCTGCTTGCCGGTAAATGAACAATTACCGAACGCTGCAACGTCTCTATATTTATTCCTAACACACGTTCGTCATTGCTGTGCTTTGCAACTACGCCTTCAACTCCGGCAAAAGGACCTTCAATAATTTTAACGCATGTGCCTATTTTAATTAAATCTGTTACATAAGCATCCGGATTAGTAAAAAGCATTTTTTGCAAATTTTCAATTTGCCAATTTGGAATTGTTGCCGGTATCCCCTTAAAATTTATAACCTTTACAACAGCCTTTGCCTGAACTGATATATACCTTTCGGAGTCATTTACGTTAATAAAAATATAACTTTTAAATAAAGGTTCAATAACCTTTTTTTTTCTATCACTCCATTGCTTTACCTTTGTAATAAGCGGAAGATATGTTGTAATGTCCATCGCTTTTAATTGTTCTTCGGCTTTAAATTCTTGACGAGGTTTAGTATATAATGCATACCATTTCCTGTCAATTCTAATTTCTTCCCCACTCATAAATATTCCGCAAATTAATTAAAAAACACAATTGTGTATTATGTCAATTAAATTTTTCCCTTCAACCGGTTTGGGTATTAATTTATTAACTCCCATGTTTAAATAAGATTGTCGTATATTGTCATTAAATTTTGCAGAAACTACAATTACGGGAATATTTTTATTTTCGTCTTTTTTTCTTAATGCTTCAATTAGTTGAATACCGCTCATTAACGGCATTTCGTGGTCGGTTATAACTAATGAAGGGACTCTGTTTATAATAATTCTAATTGCATCATAGCCGTTAACTGCTTCAATAATATCAAAGTTCGGTAAATATTTGTTTAATATTTTTCTGTACAAGCTTAACATGTCAGGGTCATCTTCAACAATTAATACTAAATTTTTTGCCTCCGGAATGGTAAAGTGAAAATCTGTACCGATTCCTTCTTTTGAATAGAACCAAATAGTACCGCCGTGTTTTTCAATTATTTCTTTTACTAAAATAAGACCCAAGCCGCTCCCTTTTTCTCCGTTTGTACCGTTTATTGAAAATTTTTCTCCAATTTTAAAGACTTTGTGCATGTCTTTTTCTGCTATTCCTATACCTTCGTCTTTAATAACAACTTCAATCAATCCGCTTTTATAGTTTTCGGCGGAAATATTAATATTTTTACCGGTAGAAGTAAATTTTATGCTGTTTCCTATCAAGTTAGTAAGTGCCTGGAGTATAAGTTTTTCATCTGCATTTATATTGATATTATCAGGAATAGTACAATTTACGTTTACACCTTTTCGTATCGCTAAGCCCGTTAATTGGCTAATTGCATTTGATACCGCAGCTCTTAAGTTAAGTCTTCTCAAATCAATAGCAATGCGTCCGGTCTGAAGTCTCGACCAATCTAATAAGTGATTAACCAATTCCAATTGTGTTTCGGCAGCATCATGTATATAGGATAAATACTCCTGTCTTTCGTCATCCGAAAGTTCTTTTTCATTTAATAATATTTCAGAAAAGCCCAATATGCTTGTAAAAGGTGCACGTAAGTCGTGGGATATTATCGAAATAAATTTATCTTTGGCCGCATTTTTTTCTACTAAACCTTTAAATTCGTTTTCGGAAACTGCTGATTTTGCACCAAAAAAAGAAGTGTCTTTGTTAATTGTTTCTATAGTTGTTACTTCATTTAATTGATTTCTTACGGCAAAAATAGTCTGAGTTATTTCTTTAATGTTATTATCTTTAGTTATAATTCTAAAAGTAATTTGTGTACTGCTATCTTTACTTGTAACTAAACGGGTTAGCTCTTTTTTTACGTTAAACCTATCTTCTTCGTAAATAATAGCGTTTAATCCTCCCATCTCTTCCGAAAGTTCTTTTGCCGAAAAACCTGTAACATTTAGCACTGAATCGGAAATAAAACTCGGCTTATCGGAGTTTAAATAAGTGATTGTAAAAAACTCCGAATCACATTTCTTTACCAATTCAAAAATTTTGTTCTCAATATCGGTCATTTTAGTTTTGCTTTAATATACAACTTACAAAAATAGGAAAAAAAAAGTATAATTAAAACATTTTTTACTTGATAAAGACTTTCTCAGTAATTAGAACTTGCAAAGTGAAATAACTTGCGACAAAGGGGACTTGAAAATACATTTATACTAAGTAACTAAGGTGATTTGTATTATAATTTAGTTGATAACGTTATTCTTTATATAATTTAATTATGAACAATAGATATTAATACTTTTTTAAGTCGTTTTTTTTATTTTTTAAGTACTGAATAAAAACGGAGTTTGCTTCGGATTTAATATAATGTTAAAAATAAATAATATTTTTATTTTCTTGTGAAAATAATCTTTGTATATTAAAAAATGGAATAATAAGTGATTGAAATTTCTCATTTATTTTTCATAAAAGTAATTTTAATCAAAATTTTTAACAACAATGGATGGTTTTTATGTACAAGATCGAAAAAAAATCTTATGGTTTCAAAATAACTTTTAGCGATATTATTGACGCGAAAGAAATGCAGAAATGGGTCGATGAGTCAAAGAAAGCGCTATTTGGAAATAAAGGAAATTTTGGAGTTATGGTTGATATGCGTGATTTAGCTCCGCTATCGGCAGAAGCACAAACAGTTATGGTTAACGGACAACAGCTTTTTAAAACATCAGGTATGGAAAGATCTGCCGTAATTTTAAAAAGCAATATTGTTACAAATCAATTTAAACGCCTTGCTCAATCAAGCGGAATTTATAAGTGGGAGCGCTATATTAATGCAACAAGCTTCCCTAAATTTGAAGCAGTTGCCGAAAATTGGATTGCAAAAGGGATTGATCCTGATTTATAATTCAAATTTTAATTAATAAGTGAATGATGGTGATTTTTTTAGTTGATTATATAATTGGAATTAATAAAATCTAATATCAACGAGACTTTCAATGTCTCGTTTTTAATTTTAAACTATTATATTAATGGAATTTTTGATTAAGCTTTCACTAAATTAAGCGAATCTATATTATTTTAAGGAAGACAAATTTAAATGTGTTTAATGTAAATTGAGATTGGTTTAAAATTATTGTTATTCTAAATTTCTGCCGTATAAATTATATCATCGGACGCACTAAAATCGGTGATTGATTTATTAAATCCCGAAAAATATTCAATTTTTTTAAAACCGGCGTTAATTAACAAAGAAGTAATTCTTTCGTGCGTGTGCGGGTATAAACTTGTAGTAATTAAAGTGTTTTCTTTTAGATTATTTTTGGAAACGGTTAAAATATTAAAATTAATATGGAAATCTAAAAAATCATAAAATCTAATATAAATTTTATTATCGTCTTCGGTTATTCCCAATACTCGTTTTTTTTCTTCAAGTATTTTATTGTAGTTTACAATTTGAAAAATAAAATTACCGTTATTATTTAGTAAACTTTTAATGTTATTAAATAGCTGAGGAAGTTTTACACCGGGTAAATTTGCAATTGTATTGCCCATTGATAATACATAATCAAATTTGTTTTTAAGCGCAATATCTTCCGTTAAATCAATTTTATAAAATTGTGCTTTTGTTCGGTGTTTTTCGGCATTTTGTATAGCCTTATTAATCATTTCTTCGCTTATGTCATAACCGGTAACATCAAACCCAAGTTTACTTAAGCAGATAGAATCTATGCCCGTTCCGCATCCAAAATCTGCAACTTTCTTCTTGTTTTTGTCTAAAAATGAATCATAAAACTTTAATCTGTTTGGTGATGACTTCTCAAATGAAATCATGTCATCGTAAAATTCTGAAGCGATATTAAAAAAATGTTCGTTTTGCATGGTTATTTATGAATAATTTTAAAAAATAATTTAAAATATACAAATAAGATTTTTAAATTCTATTAAAATTTTTGTATATTGTAGATATTAAGAGAATTTTATCTTTTTAAGAGAGCTACTATGAATAACCAAAGCAGACGAGATTTTTTAAAAACAACAGCAGCCTTAACGGCAGCCGCATCGGGCTTATCCACAAGCACGGTTAAGGGGGCATCATCAAAAAAACTTTCAAAAGATAGATTTGGAGTTTTGGTAGATACTACTGTTTGCGTGGGATGCCGCAGATGTGAATGGGCATGTAAAACGGCACACAATATTGAAGCGGGGGATATTGAATTATATAATAATAGGGAAGTATTTAATAAAAAAAGAAGACCGGAATATAACGCATTTACCGTTGTAAACGAATATAAAAATAGTAACGGTGTACCTATTGATGTTAAAGTACAATGCATGCATTGCGATGAACCTGCATGTTTATCCGCTTGTATAGTAGGAGCTTTTGATAAAAGAGAAAGCGGAGCAGTTGTTTGGAACGGTGATAAGTGTATAGGTTGTAGATACTGCATGGTTGCTTGTCCGTTTCAAATTCCTGCATTTGAATATCATAAAGCAATTGAACCCGAAATTAGGAAATGTGATTTTTGTTATACAAGAATTGAAAAAGGGGAGTTACCCGGCTGCGTTGAAATGTGTCCTACCGAAGCAATCACTTTTGGTAAACGTGAAGATTTGTTATATGCGGCAAAACAAAAAATGAAAAATTATCCCGAAAGGTACTATCAAAAGATTTTAGGCGAAAGTGTTGTGGGGGGTACTTCGTGGTTATATTTGGCACCTGTTGAGTTTGAAAAATTGGATTTCCCAAAACTTGCAGATAATCCGGCTCCCGGAGTTTCCGAATCGATACAACACGGTATTTTTGCATATTTTGTTCCTCCGATTGCTATTTATGCTCTTCTTGGCGGAATAATGTGGTTAACTAAAAACAAGGATAAGGAGTAAGAATTATGTCGATTCATCTTAAACCGGCACCTATTAAAGTTAAATTTTTTACTCCCATTGTTATTTTGCTTTCGGTTTTAGCGGTTAACGGATTAATGTTTTTAGCAGCAAGATTTGTTTTTGGAATAGGCTCTGTTACAAATCTTGATAACCAACACCCTTGGGGAATTTGGATAGGATTAGATGTTGCGTTAGGCGTTGCTCTTGCAGCCGGAGGGTTTACAACTGCGGCTTTAGGGCATATTATGCATAGAGAAAAATATGAAACAATTATTAGACCTGCATTATTAACAGCAATGTTAGGCTATACTTTTGTAGCTTCAAGTGTTTTAATTGATATCGGACGATGGTACTCAATTTGGCACCCGCTGGTTTTTTGGAACGGTACTTCTGCTTTATTTGAAGTAGGTATATGCGTTATGATTTATTTAACTGTTTTATATATTGAGTTTTTACCCATTGTTTGCGAAAGATTTATGGGTAAGGTTAATTTACCCGGTCTATTAAAATCATTTAACAAACCTATTGATAACTTATTAAGGTTGTTAGATAGAACTTTATCTAAAACCATGTTTTTATTTATTATTGCAGGTGTAGTTCTCTCATGTCTTCATCAATCATCATTGGGAACTTTAATGATAATTGCAGGACCAAAAATGCATCCGTTGTGGCAAACTCCTATTTTACCCATGTTGTTTTTGCTTTCT
>CALGLM010000224.1 GCA_937930275.1 uncultured Ignavibacteria bacterium | reverse complement strand
GCAAATGTTCCGTTGTTACTTATACATGGGGGTCCTGGTGCTCCTCATGATTATATGGAAAACTTAGAAAAATTAGGTAATGAAAGACAAGTAATCTTTTATGACCAACTCGGCTGCGGTTTTTCGGATAGACCGGTTGATACAACATTGTGGAATATGAAAAGATTTTCGGATGAAATATCGAAATTATTAGAACATTTACATATTAAGGAAGTAAATTTATTAGGGCAATCATGGGGTAGTATGCTGGCAGTTTATTTTTATTTAAATCAATCGGAAGTAAAAATTAACAAGTTAATTCTTTCGGGACCATTTTTAAATGCAAAAATGTTCGCTGAGGATGTAACTAATATGGTTGATGAATTACCCGAAGATGACAAAAATATAATTAAGGAATGTGAAAACAAAGGGGATTACGCTAATGCAAAATATCAAGAAGTTATGAATAAATTTTACAGCTTACATGTTTGCAGAATAAATCCTTTTCCTGAGTGCATGAATCGTACTTTTGAAAAAATGGGACTTGAAGTATATAGTTTTATGTGGGGCGCAAGCGAGTTTTCAATTTTCGGTACGCTAAAAGATGCTGATTTAACCGATAAACTAAATTTAATAACTATTCCTGTTTTATTAACTTGCGGTGAGTATGACGAGGTATCACCCAAAACCACGTTTTACTATGCATCAAAAATCGAAAATGCAAAAGTAGAAATATTTAAGGATGCTTCACATATGCATCATTTGGAAAAAGAAGATGAGTATTTAAAAGCTGTAAATGAATTTCTGAAAAAATAAAAAACCGATTTACAAATAATAAGGGGTATTTATGAACAGATTAAAACTACAATTATTATCGATATTGTTTTTATTTATTGTTGCAGTTGGTTGTAATGATGATAATTCAACTCAACCGATAAACAATGAAAACGAATTTGTTACCGCTACAATTGATAATTTATGTGATACGATATTGGCAAAAACAGATTTGCCCGGGATGGTTGTTGGTGTATGGGTACCAAGTAAAAGCTATACATACATAAAAGCAAAAGGTTATGATGACCCATATTTGAAAACACCTATGAAATTGGACTATAAGTTTAGAATAGGAAGTAATACAAAATCGATGGTAATTACCGTTTTATTGCAATTAGTTGATGAGGGAAAATTAAGTTTATACGATAAGCTAAGCAAATATTTTCCGGATTTCCCAAGAGCTAACGAAGTTACTATTCATCAATTATGTAACATGACAAGCGGTATTTATAATTATACCGAAAGCGAGGCTTTTTGGACTGAAATGTTAAATAATCCGCTGGCGTCAAGAGCTCCGGAAGAGTTAATAGCCATAGGTGCTTCAGAAAGTTATTATTTTACACCGGGGACAAGCTTTTATTACAGCAATACAAATACTATATTAATTGGTAGAATAATCGAAATGCTTACCGGAAAAAGTTTAGAGGAGAATTTAAGAATAAGGATATATAATAAATACGGATTTACCAATACTTCGTTTCCTAACAATAACAAAATGCCTAATAATTTTATAAAAGGGTGGAATTACTTAACAGGAGAAGAATTGGTTGACGTTTCCGAGATGTTTTCCATAAGTTGGGGATGGGCAGCAGGGGCAGCAGTTTCGGATATTTATGATGTAAAGAAGTGGGTGGAATTGGTTATAAACGGTGGGTTGATTTCCGATTCGCTACAAGCCAAAAGACTAATGGGTTATCAAATTCCAAATTTGGGGATTAATTTTCAATACGGATACGGAGTAGCCAATTTTGGAGACAATAATTTTTGGGGGCACAACGGTTCTGTTCCCGGTTACACTTCCGTAATGATGCACGATAAAGCTACAGGAAGTACTATTGTGATATTTTTTAATACTGATGAAACTAACCCGGACGGATTGTTTTTGCAAATTGCAGAAGTAATTAAACTGTTGAAATAAAGTTTATTTAACAGAGATTAAAATTATCAACTAATTTAAATGAGTATAAAAAAACCTCCTCTCTTTAGTAAATAAAAGAAAGGAGGTTTAATTTTAATAGTACTTAAATTTTATTTCATTAAAATCATTTTGTTGGTTTGGTAGTAACTACCGGCTTGCAATCTATAAAAATAAACGCCGCTTGCCAAGTTTGTTGCATTAAATTGTTTGTTGTAACTGCCTGCGGGTAAATTTTCGTTAACTAAAGTTTCCACTTCCTTACCAACCGAATCATATATTTTTAGAGTAACAAATTCCGTATTAGGAATGCTGAATGAAATGGTTGTGGAAGGGTTAAACGGATTAGGGAAGTTTTGGTGTAAAGCATAAGCAGATGGAATAACTTCGTTATTATTTTCTTCTTCAACTTCGGTAATTGCCATCAAATTAGAAACAACAGGTTGACGATAAAAACCGTTTAAAGTCCCCGAAAATAAATAATTGTTGTTATAATTAAATGAGCAAACGCTTGTATTAAAAGGATATCCGTTATTTAGTTGATAAAATGAATTTCCGTTGTCATTGGATATTAAGATTCCGTGTTCCAAAGTTCCGACCACAATGTATTCGTTATAATTTGCCATATATAAAGTATATGGGAAAAAAGTAGGATTATCACCAAGTTTTGTCCAATTAAATTCACCAATAACGCATCTATGTATTCCGTCATAATAGGTACCGGCGAATAAATAGCCGTTTTTAACTAAAACTCTGTTAACTCGTCCTACAAAATTACCTGTTTTTTGCCAAGTTGCTCCTTCATCGGTTGTATAACATATTTCATTTTCATGAGTGCCGGCAAAAATATAATTTCCATATTTAACAATTGTCAAAACAATTAAGCCGTTTAATCCGATATAATTCCAAGACTCTCCAAAGTTTGTTGATGTGTACATTCCGCCGTATCTTGTTCCTAAATAAAGTTTATTATCTTGATAGATGATTGCACCACAAGGAAGAACCTGAAGCCCGTTATTTACCGGTACCCAATTAATTGTATCTTTTTTTGTTCTATATAATCCGTTATCTGTAGTTACAAACACATATTGTTCAGCTTCTACCATATCATAAGAGTTTCCGCAAACCATGTTTCCGGTTATATCAGTCCAAGTTGTACCGTCATCTTTTGAATAATACATTTTACCGCCATAAGAAGAAATGAAAATATCTGAACCGAGACATAAAATTCCTCTAACTTGCGTATTGCTTATATCAGCAGTAGTAAGTACGTTAAGTGTCCAAGTGTTTCCGAAATTTGCCGAACTTAAAATGCCATAACTCTCAAAACATACATAAATCTTATTTAAAAAATATTTAATATCTTTTACAATGTTATAACTTGTCTGATTTACTTTTGTCCAATTTAATCCGTAGTCAGTTGATTTGTATATGCTACCGTTACGCGTGCCCAAAAACACCAAATCGCCGACAGTTAAAAGTTTATATGCAATACTATTTGTTATTCCGTTATTTGCCGCAATCCAGAACTGTCCGCCGTTTTGTGAATAAAATACACCGGCTTGTGTTGAAATAATTAGGTTATTACCTGACTTGGTGATGTCAAAAACGGAGTAGTTTGAAGGTAAACCAAAATTAATAGCTTGCCAATTTATGTTAGATTTATCGCTTACATAAACGCCGCCGCTATCGGTAACACAATAAATATTGTTTTCAATTTGTAAAAACTTGTTTACGTTATAATTGGTTAACCCTACATTGCTTTGCACCCATAGCAGACCGTTATTTTCCGACTTATAAACGCCTTGATTTTTAATACTAACAAATAATGTTTGATCAATAGAAATGATATCTACTATCTCTGCAAAAGATAACCCTGAATTTACCGAAAGCCATGAACTACCTGAATTTGGAGAGTAAAATACTCCGTCATCTTTTGTGCCGATAAAAATAGTTTCACCCAAAGTTGTTATGCATTTTACGGAAATTTCTCCAAGTCCATTATTAATGTTAATAAAATTAACTCCTCCGTCTGAAGACTTATAAATACCTGATTCACTACCTAAATAAACATTACCATATAATTCTGCAATACAATTGATGTTTGAAAAATCAATTCCATTAATTTTCTGCCAATCGGCGTAGTATGTAGAACCCCATAAAAACAATAATGAAAAAAGAATAAGTTTCCTCATTTTAATGCTCCTCACTTTAAGTTAAGTAAATGATTTTTAATCTGTTATAAAAATACGTTTTTTTTGAGCATATGTCAATAGGTGGTGATTTAAAGCACAATTGTAAGGAGAATTATTATTCTAAAATTTATTTAACTAAATCATTTTTTAGTAAATAATATATTTATTTATTATTTTTAATGTTTTGAAAATAATAAGTTTAAGTAAACGAGGCATTTATGTCTAAGCAAGCAAAAAAGACGGTAAAAAACGAGACGGAATCAATTAATTTTGATTTAGGGAAGTATATCCCTTTAAAATATCAAACTATTTTAAGTTTTGTAATAATAGTTTTGATATTTTTAATTTATTACTCACCTATGTATTTTGGGGGGATGACATTTCAATCCGGCGATATTTTAACTACAAGCAGCTTAAAACCCTATGTTCACCAGGAAAGAGAAGGTTACACGCTTTGGTTCCCTTACATTTTTTGCGGTATGCCTTCGTATGCGTTGGCAACCGAGTATAGGTGGTTTAACTTAATTTATGTGGGAATACATGCTATAAGAACGGCTTTTTCGGCTCCCTTCAGCTCGGAATATACTATGTGGAGTTTTTATTTAATTATACTTGCTTTTACGTCCTATTTTTTACTTAAATATCTTACTAAAAATACATTGCTTAGTTTATTTTCTGCTGTTACAACTTCGTTTAGTACGGGTATAATATTATTTTTATTTATAGGGCATGTGACCAAATTATTAAGTCTTGCATTTTTTCCTTTAATTCTGCTCTTGATTTTAAAATTTAAAGAAGAGATAAAATTAAGGGATTTTGCTATTTTAATTATTGCGTTACAACTATCCGTACAAGGGTGGCATGTTCAAATAATATTTTATATGTTGTTTGCAATAATGGTGTATTATCTTTACTTTTTAATTCGTTCGTTAGCGCAAAAAAACATGCAAGATTTTAAACAGTTTTTTAAGAGCGGTTTAGTTTTTACGGCTGCCTTAATAATTGCAATTGCAATACAATCGGATAGTTTAACTCAAATATATGAATACAACCCCTACTCAACTCGAGGTACCGAAAGTATTACCGATATTCAAAAAGGAGTAAACCCAAGAACAAACGAATCCGATTTTTATCAGTATGCTACAAATTGGTCGTTTTCACCCGGAGAAGTTCTTACTTTTGTTGTTCCTTCTTATTTTGGGTTTGGTAGCTCCAAATATCAGGGCGTTTTAACAAACAACCAAGAAGTTGAAGTAAATACATATTTCGGTCAGATGCCTTTTGTAGATGTAGCTATGTATATGGGAGTTGCGGTATTCTTTTTAGGGCTACTTTCATTTTATCTTAATCGCAAAAATCCGTTTGTACAATTTTTGGGTGTATTAGTAATTTTGTCGTTATTAATCTCATTCGGAAGGACTTTTCCTATTTTATATGATTTAATGTTCTATCATTTCCCGTTTTTTGATAAATTCCGAGTTCCCTCTATGATGTTGGTGCTTGTGCAAATTAGTTTTCCTATTTTAGCAGCACTGGCGGTAAACAGAATAATAGAATTAAAAAAAGAGGGAAATGAAGCAATCAACAATCTAATAAAATATTTAACAATAATATTTTCTGCCATTTTATTATTAAGCTTAGTACTTAGTTCATCAATAAGCCAATGGTTTTTAAATCGTGTATCGGAGTATGTTGCATCTATTATGGCTTCGCAGCAGCAAAAAGCACAGATGCTTAATGCATTAAAAGATTATATGGCAAATATGTTTGTAAATGATATGTTAATTGCATTTTCGGTAACCGCACTTAGTTTTGCATTAATATTGGCATATCTAAAAAATAAAATAAGTTCGGATATTCTTATTGTTTTATTAGTTGTAATAAGTTTTTTAGATTTAGCACGGATTGGAAGCAGAGGAGCTACTTATACTCCCGAAACTGATGTTGAAGGAATATTTAAGCAACCTTACTATATAACGGCAATAAAATCATTTAAAGATAACGAACCGCATAGGCTTATAAACCTTAAGCGTGATAATTCAATGGGAACGATTCAACACAACTCAAATTTTAATGCATACTTTTTAGAAGAAGATTTTTCCGGTTATTCATCTATTAAACCAAGAACATATCAAGATATTATTGACGTAGTCGGAAATGTTAATGTTACATTATGGCGTATGCTAAATGTTAAATATATAGTTATTGACCAAAATGTAAGTTTTCCGGGTTTAACTTTAGCATCTACCGATAATAAAGAATTTGTATTTAAAAACCAAAATGCTTTACCTCGTTTTTATTTTGTAAATAATGTTTATAAAGCAAAAGGAATTGAAATATTAAATAAAATAAAAAATAACGAATTTGATCCCAAACAAACCGCATTTGTTGAAGAAAATATTAATCTGTTGCCGGGGGATAGTTTGGCAACCGTGAAAATAGTAAAATACACAGATGAAAAAATTGTTTTACAAACAAAAGCAGAAAAAAACAGCTTTTTATTTGTAGGAAATACTTATTTACCCGGGTGGAAAGCTTATGTAAGCGGAAAAGAAGTTAAAGTTTATAAAGCTAATTACGGATTTTTAGGCATTGCTGTACCCAAAGGGGAAAACCGTGTAGAATTAGTTTATGCACCGGATTCGTTTTTTGTTTCTAAATATTTAGCTTTAACATTAAGTTCTTTAACTATTGTTATACTTTTAGTGGGAATTGTTTCTAATAAAAAGAAATCTGAAAAATAATATAAATGCTTGATAAGCTAAAACATACATTTAAACATTCGGCTGTTTATAGTGTAAGTAATGTTCTTACTAAAGCAGCCGGAATTATTCTAATTCCGATTTATACCGATTATTTTAAGCCCGAAGAATACGGTAATTTAGGATTATTAATTATCACAATTACAATAATATCGCAAGTTTTGGCAGCAGGGCAAGGGCTGGCATTATTAAGATATAACAACGATAGTACATACAAAGAAGAAAAGAAAAAAATATTTTTTACGTTAACGATTTCTCTATTTATACTTGTAGTTTTATTTACCGTAATTGCAGAACTTATTACACCCTTTATAGCCAAAAACACTTCCGATCCTGCTAAGTTTATAGAGTTATTTAGAATTACTATTTATATTATTTCGTTTACTGTTTTAAATATTCTTTTCTTAAATAAGCTTAGAGGAGACGAAAGGTCAATAGCATATTCGGTAATAGGCGTTCTTAAGCTTTTGCTTACTTTAGTATTAACTATAGTATTAATAATATACTTCGGACAAAACATTGAAGCGGTTTTATATGGGCAGCTTGCCGGCGAACTGCTTAATTTTATAATAATTATTCCCATGTTAATTAAAAACATGGAATTTAAGTTTTACGTAAAAATAATTCCCGATTCAATAAAATTTGGACTCCCTTTAATTTTTAGTGCTTTGGCAATGAACTTGTTAAACGGAAGTGATAGATATGTGCTAAAGTATTTATCCGGCGCCGAGCAACTTGGGTTGTATGAATTAGCTTACAAATTTTCGGGTATAATTAATATGTTTTTAATAATGCCTTTTAGCTTAACATTAATGCCTGTGGCGTATAAATATTATAAAACAGAAGGTGATAAAAGATTTTATTCCAAATTGATGACTTATTTAGCTTTTATTTTAATTTGGGCTGCTTTATTACTTTCGCTAACGGGAAAAGAATTAATAGAAATATTTTCGTCAAGTCCGGATTATTATCCGGCTTATACGGTTGTTCCGCTAATTAATTTAAGTTATGTTTTTTTTGGAATAAGTATGGTTACTTCTTTGGGAATGTACTTAACCGGAAATACGAAAGCGGTTGCATATATTAATTTAATAGCAGCACTTCTTAATATAGGTTTAAATTTTATACTAATACCAAAAATGGGAATGATGGGTGCAGCAATTAACACGTTAATTGCTTTTGTTTTTTTAGTTATTTTTACTTATAAAATTTCGAATAAATATTATAAAATTGAATTTGAGATAGGTAAAATACTTTTAATACTCGGATTATCAATTCTTATATATTTTATTGGCTTGCCATTAAATAATCTTAATATATATTTGTCATTATCATTAAAAGTACTTATTTCACTAATATTTCCGTTTATTTTGCTGCCTTTTAAATTTTATGAAATAAACGAAATTTTAACGATAAAAAAAATATTTAATGCGATTATTAATTTGGCAAACAATAAAGATAAATTAACAGAAACCATAAATGAATTAACAATAAAGCAAAATAATGATAAAAAAAATTAAAAATATTATTAGAAAACTTCTTAACGCCATTAATTTAGGCGGAATAGTACAACTTTACGTAGATAGTGCCATTAAAAATGACGGTTGGTTTAAAAGTTTTAAAACAAAACAAGCAATAGATAATAACGGAAATCCGATTCCTTGGTTAACTTATCCGTTTATGAAATTTATTGAAAATAGACTGGATAATGAAATGTCGGTTTTTGAATACGGAAGCGGAAATTCGACTATTTGGTTTTCGGAAAGGGTAAAAGAAATAATATCTGTTGAAAATGATGAAAATTGGTTTGAGATTGTAAAATTAAAACTTCCAAAAAATGCAAAAGTTGTATATAGAAAACTTGAATACCACGGAAAGTATGCCGAAGAAATTGCTAATTATAATAAGAAATTTGATATAATTATTATTGACGGAAGAGACAGAAATTACTGTGCGGAGCTTGCGGTTAAATACTTAAATGATAGCGGTGTCGTTTTTTTTGATAATGCTAATTTACAAATTTATGTAAACGGGGTAAATAATTTGCACAAAAACGGTTTTAAGCAGATTGATTTTTGGGGTATTTCGCCGGTTACCCCTCATTCTACTTGTACTTCGCTATTTTATAGAACAAATAACTGTTTAAATATTTAATGAAAGTATTATTTGCATTTAACGGATTACCCCATTATTATAATTTTGTTTTAAATAGATTAAATAAAATTAATAATTTGGAAGTTGCCGTTGTTATACCCGGGAGTGATGTAAAAGGGCTTGGAAAAGGTGTACATCAAACCGAAAGCGATATAGAGTTTAAAGTGTATAAGCTACCCCCATATAAAACTTATTATCGGAAATTTTTTTTAAAGAATATTAAAAATGTAATTAGAGAATATAACCCAAATGTTATAGTTATGGTATGGCCCCATAATTTAGCATTACTTTTATATCCTTTGTTCTATTTATACCTAAGATTAAAAAACATTAAACTAATTTATAAAGATATTCCGTTTTTATTGCCCAAATTTTCCGAAGGGATTACCGGTAAAAACTTAGTAATGCTAAACGAAGATTTAACTCCCTTTGACTTAACGATAAAAAAAAGGATTTATTTTTTCGCCTTTTCCATAATGCGTTTTTTATACTATA
>CALGLM010000223.1 GCA_937930275.1 uncultured Ignavibacteria bacterium | reverse complement strand
ATAATGTTGTACCGCTATACTCGTCAAATCTGTAATACGCCACCAAACCGGGTTCATTACCCACAAGATTTTTCATCATATTTTCTCTTATTTCAGATTCAGTCCTTGCTGTATTCCAAACACGAACTTCGTCTATTTTCCCGTTAAATTTATCTGTATCCTCAAAAATTCTTTTACCAATAGAAAAGTTATATGTACTATTTGAAATAGCTTTATTACTGCCTAAATCTGTTATTCCATCCAAATTACCGTTAATATATATTTTTAAATATCTACCGTCAAAAATTCCTGCAATATGATTCCATGTATTTATTGGTATTGTAGAATTAGATGTTATACCCCACCACGCACTCCAACTTTGTCCGGCAATAAAAGAAATTTTACCGGCACCACCACCTAAGCTATGAGAATTTACAAATAAACCATATCCTTCACTACTTGATCCATGCTCGAATTTACCTGCTACAAACATTCCGTTAGTAGTATTATTAATGTTAACCCAAGCTTCAATTGTTAATGAGTTTGACATATTAAACAAAGACGAATTTCCACAATCCACATAATCATCTGTTCCGTCAAAAGTTAATGTATTACGGCTACCTGTAAAACAACCTGAGGCTACCCAAACCGGACCGTTAGTTAAAGTACCGGTATTTGTACCGCTTGTTTGGTTATCCGTTAAAGTTGTTCCTGTTCCGTTACTCATTTTATAATAAGCAACCAATCCGGTCTCATCTCCCGTCAATTCTTTATACATATTTGTTTTAATTTCATCTTGTGATCTAATTGTATTCCAAATTCTTACTTCATCAATTTTACCTTTAAAATAATATGAAGCTGCATTTCTATTCCCTATTAAAAAATTCGCTACTGAAGTTTGTATTGCTGAAGATGTATCTCCGTTTGCAACATTTAAGTTTTCATATTTACCATTTATATAACAAGTTTTGTGTGCACCTGTACTATTGGGATCATAACAAAAAGCAATATGATACCATTTATTAGGTTCAATTACATTTTGTCTTGTATCTAACCATAACCCTGTTTTGGGAATGAATCTTAATCCATTATATCCGGCTCCTCCTCCGGTATGTATTTCAAATTGTTCAAATCCTTTTGCGGTAACAAAATCAACTTCATTTCCGTTAGTTTCTTCCCAATAAATCCAAGCTTCAATAGTAACTTTACCCATGTTAAAAGATGCATTATGATTAATACTTACATAATCATCAATCCCGTCAAACTTTAATGCATACCCCCTACTTGGCCTTTAACCATAAAACTAAGCAAAAACATTACTAAAATCGGTATTAGTTTCTTCATATTTAACCTCACAAAAAATGTAGAATAAATTATTATTATCGTATTAAAAATATTATACTTTATAGTTAAAATTAAAATGTTAATTAATTTTTTGCAAGTTTTTT
>CALGLM010000222.1 GCA_937930275.1 uncultured Ignavibacteria bacterium | reverse complement strand
ACAGAATTACATGAAGTTAAGGAAGAAGCAAAAGCCCCTGTTATTACAGAAACACCTATTGCTGCCGAAGAAAAATCTGTTGAGGTTGTAGAAGACAAAAAAGTTGAACCTATTGTTGAAAATAGCGTAATAGAACAACAGGAAGTAGTTGTTTCCGATGCCGAAGAAATTGCGGAAGCTGACAGCCCTGCCGGTGTTTATAAAACAAAAAGTGAAATTGAAATTGAAAATAAAAAACGTGGTTTAACTATTTTAGGTAAAATGAATTTAGGAAAGCCTAAAAAAGATAAAGAAAAAGAACACGAAAAACCGCGTGATAATAAAGATAAAGCTCGTGATAACAGACAACCTAGGGATAATAGAGAAGATAGAGCCCCAAAAGGTAAAGAGAAAGAAGATAACGAAAGAGGGAATAAATTTGTTATTAGAGATGCTACTCCTGCCGATTTAAGTCAGGATCCAAATCTAAAACTTATTGAAGCCGAACAAGCCGAAGGCGGAAAGAAGAAAAAGAAGAAGAAAAAAGTAAAGTTGAAAAAAGGGGGCGAACTTAGTGTTGAAGAACAAATTAAAGCTAAGAAAAAACGCAAAATAAAAAAATTAGAAGTTGATAAAAAAGAAGTAGAAGCGGCTATTAAACGTACATTGCTAAGCATGGAGGATAGTGTGATGGTTGACCGTGCTAACGCAAGGAAGAAAAAACGTAAAGAAAAACTTGAAATTCAAGAACGCTTAATTGAAGAAGAAATTGAAAGGAATAGAACACACATTAAGGTAACCGAATTTGTTGCAGTTAACGAATTGGCAAACTTAATGAAAGTTTCGGTAAGCGAAGTTATACAAAAATGTATAGGTTTAGGATTAATGGTTTCAATAAATCAAAGATTAGATGTGGAAACCATTACTTTAGTAGCAGACGAATTTGGTTTTGAAGTTGAGATAGAGGATGAATTTAGTATCAACGATGTTGAAGATATCATAGATCCCGAAGATACTTTGCAGCCAAGACCACCGGTAGTAACTATTATGGGACACGTTGATCACGGTAAAACTTCGCTGTTAGATTATATTAGAAAAACACGAGTTGTGTTTGGAGAAAGCGGCGGTATTACACAGCATATTGGTGCTTATCAAGTTAAAACAGATAGCGGAAAATTGATAACGTTTTTAGATACTCCGGGTCACGAAGCTTTTACGGCTATGCGTGCAAGAGGAGCAAGAGTAACGGATATAGTTGTATTAGTTGTAGCTGCAGATGATGCGGTAATGCCGCAGACCATTGAAGCAATTAACCACGCAATGGCTGCTAACGTACCTATAATTGTTGCAATAAATAAAATAGATAAACCGAATGCGAATCCCGAAAAAATTAGACAACAGCTTGCCGATCGAAATATTTTAGTTGAAGATTGGGGCGGAAGATACCAATGTGTTGAACTTTCTGCAAAAGCCGGTATTAATGTTGATCAATTACTTGAAAAAATATTAATTGAAGCAGAGATGATGGAGCTAACGGCAAATCCCGATAGATTGGCATATGGTACCATTATTGAAACTCAAATAGATAAAGGAAGGGGTATTACTGCCACTATTTTGGTACAAAAAGGAACTGTAAAAATTGGTGATCCTTTTGTAGCCGGAGTTCAGTACGGAAGAGTACGTGCAATGTTTGACGAAAGAAACGAAAAAGTTGAGCAAGCAGGTCCTGCTACCCCTGTTTTGGTTTTAGGATATGAAGGACCGCCTCAGGCAGGTGATACATTTGTAGTTGTTGATAGTGAAAGAACAGCAAGAACGGTTGCGTTAAAACGTCAGCAGATTAAACGTGAACAAGACCAAAAAATGGTTCATTTAGTAACCTTAGACGAAATTGCAAGTCAAATTAGCATTGGCGGTGTAAAAGAATTGCCGATAATAGTTAAAGGTGACGTTGACGGTTCGGTTGAAGCATTATCAGATGCATTTATGAAGTTAACAAATAAAGAAGTAGTTGTTAGAGTAATTCATAAAGGTGTTGGTGCAATAACTGAAGGTGACGTGTTATTGGCTGCGGCTTCTCGAGATCGGAAGAGCGTCGTGTAGGGAAAGAGTGTAGATCTCGGTGG
>CALGLM010000221.1 GCA_937930275.1 uncultured Ignavibacteria bacterium | reverse complement strand
TACTTTAGTTGTTCTTGTTTCGGGAAATATAATTGCGGGATTTATATTCCAACTAATTCTTCCCGTATCGCTTGCCGTTAATGCATAATAATAACTTGCACCTACCGTAACCGTACTATCTACATAAATATATTTACCTTTGGAAGAATTATAAAAAGCAGCATCTCCTTTTTGTATTTTAGCAATAGATTCCCAAGGTCCTATCGGCAAATATGAAGAACGATATAAAGTATAATTAGCTAAATCAACTTCTCCGTCATCCGGATCCGGTATATTTTCGGTTTCAGTTCCCCATTCAATAACATTTGCAACTAACTGGCTTTCACGATAATAATCAACCGAAAACTCGGGTGCAACAGGAGGATCGGGATGATTATAATTGTTATCATATGTTACTTTAGATTTTACGGCGGTTGCATCAAATATAGAATATCCCGCAGATATATTGGAAATTTTATCTTCCAACGCATATTTATAGTCCGCTCCGTCAACCATTTCGCTATAAACAATTTCTATAGAATCCCCAGGTGCAATAGTCCAAGGACCAACCGACATTAATGACCACATTCTGCTTCTACGCATAAATGTTTGGTCCCCCGGATTATTAATAAAATTATTTGCTTGCGATACATTTTGTAAAACTCCGTATCGCGCTTCGGCAGTACCTCTGCCCGTCATCGGTCCAATTAGGTCTTGTAAATTATCACCGGCAGACCAACCATATCCGTTTACAAATGAAACTTGCCCGTTATTATTTGGAGAGCTGTATAATAACCTAAACCCGACAAATCCGGGTGATAACCATTCACCGGTCGGTTTTCCGTCAACAATTTTTCCTTGCGTGGCAGAGTATCCGTATTCTCCGTCATTTTCGGGAGTATCTAAAAAATCACCTGCTCTTCCCCAAATCATTTTTTTTGAAGGATCGTAGAATAACCATGTATTACGAGCTCCGGCACTATATGTGGGAAATAACACACTCCACGAACGTGAATTAGTATGCATTCCGTAGTTTAACATAGCATAAAAATCGTAAAGAGTGTCCACAACTTTACGCTGTGGGTAATTAGCTTTTATTTCGTTACTAATATTTTTAAATACGTATTTATGAATTATATAATTTTCATCTCTTTTGCTTCCGTTCCATTGGTGCGAAGTTCTTGTTACTCGCAAAGGAAGCTGACTTTCAATATCATACTGGCTTTGGTATAAAGGATTATATTCCCAAACGGTTTCTATTATTTCGTCTCCGCCGTTTTTAATATTTACCATTCCGTGGTTAATTGTTTTTTTGTGTTTTTTAACTATATATTTAGATGATACTTCCACACCTATTGTGCCGGCATAAATAGACCAATCTTCAACGGCAAGAACGCTATCAACAGTTTTTTTACATCCTATCCAAAAACCGCCTGCAACCAAATATGAAGGAGCACCGCCTAAATCTTCTTTAATCCAGCTTGCATCAAAACCGGGCCAATCAAGCCCTATGCCTAATCTTCGCCAATTATTATATGTGCTTGGTCCAACTTTACCCAAATAAATACTTTGCCATAGCTGTCCCCTATTAAAAACCAATAAGGGAGATTCTATATCTTGTTGTGCATTTATTTTGGTTTCAAAAACTAAAACGGACGCTAATACTAATAATATTATTATCTTTTTTGATTTCATAAACTTTTTATCTTTCCTTTTTTAATTAAAAGCCTATACCGACCGTAAATATAAACTGTGTCGGAGTATTCTTATAAGTTCTAAACGGATATAGCAGATAGCTCCTTTTTGTGGGGTTATCAATAGGGTTATCCATAGTAACACCGTTTTCTACCCAAGCAATTTTATCTTGCTGATCACTTTGGCTATCCATTGGCGTTAACCATTTATTGTTAAACAAGTTCATTACACGCAGCCCGATTATAAGTTTTAACCCCGAGAAATATATTTCTTTATTAAAATTAAAATCAAAATTCGATTCCAACGGGTATCTTCTGTTATAACTTATATCTTTTAAGTCAAAATCAGTCACATATGTAAAAGGTAAACCGCTTTGTACGGTATATGATAGACCAAACACGGAATTTTCAAAGGGTTTAATTCCGAATATTTCAAAACCTTCTCCGTCTTTTAATATATATTGTAATAAACCTCTAAAACTATGTGTTCTATCATACGGAGATAAAAACTCGCCGGTTGTGCTACGTAAAGCAAAATTACGGGAATTATCAGGATATAAAACAGCGTATCCGTATCTTCCTTCGGTTGTTTGCGATAGGTTATAACTTAATCTATATGACCAATTACCGACACTTACTTTTTCAAAAGTCGCTTCAATACCTATTGTTGAACCGAATCTGTTATTTTCAAAAGATTGATATAAGTACAACGGTTCGTTATCATTATTAAATGCCGCAAAATATCTTAAATCACCGGTTAAAGCGGCTACATCCTGTATCCCTATTTGTGACACCCTATCATTGTAATAAATGGCTACATCAATTCTGTGGTTTTCGTCAATTACCTGCTGAATACCAAATTCGTAGTTTATAGTTTTTTTAGGTTCAAGATCGGGATTTCCGAGTGCACTCCAACCTCTGTATGTTTTTGTAGTTAATGCCTGCGTAAAAATAGGCATTGATGCAAAATGACCGTATTGTATTCTAAATGCGGTGTTTTCTCCAATAGGGAAAGATACGCCTACACGAGGCAAAACAGTAACTTGAGTTTTGGAAGATACGGTATTCGGATCTCCGTAAACGCCGGGACGCTCGGTACCGGGATAAAACGGATTAAATCTATCTACAGGTTTGTTGGATTGAAAATTATATGCTTCTATTCTTACTCCCACATTGGCAACCATTCCTTCGTATTCCATTTTATCCTGCAAATAAAAAGCATAATTGTAAGGAAACGCCTTATAATACTCTGCAACTCCGTAATGGGCAACATAACTATTTGTTCTAAAACTATAAGCTACACCGTTATTAAAAATATCCCAATAATAAAATCTAATACCGGCTTTTAATAAATTAGTTTTTAATATTTGGTTTGTATAGTCAACGGTTAAACTCCAATTTTCGGCTCTGTAATCTTGGTAAAAATTTGTGCTTGCCGCGTCCAAACGCAAAAAGTAATCATGATCCCACCAAATACCGCTTTTAAGAATTGTTCCGTACGGGTCAGAAAGACTGTCTAATCTATCTACTGAGCTATTAAATCCCGGAATATAGAGGTACGGAAGTTCGTAAGTTTCGGTTTGATGAGCGATGTTGGTTTCAAAAAACGAGTTTGTGTTAATAGTATAAACCCAGTTTAAACTTTGTGCAACAGTTTGTTCTGTTCTTATCGGGTCTTGATAAACGGCATATTTGTTAGACTCGCTCGTATTTGTCAAGCCGCTCCACCTAATATCTGATGAACCGCTAAACAAACCGCCTTTATATTTTTGAAAACTTCCCATAAATCTAAATTTATGTTCGGGAACCGGTTTGTATGTTAAATTTAAAATGTAGTTTTGATAAACTTGATCCTTTTCACTGGTTGGTAATCGAGTCGGATTTTTTCTATACTCACCCGAAAAATAAAACTTCAATAATTCCGGATTTGTTCCCAATGGTCCGCCAAAACCGATCATATAACGTGCATAAGTGTGGTCTCTATAGTCGTAAACTCCAAGCGGATTATCTTCGCTGGGGGTATGATTTTTTGACCAAATACTATAAGCCCATGCTATTTCATCAAACACTCTTTGACTATCTGCGGCAGTTGCGTTATTTTGCACATAAAGTCTATTATATAAATATGGACTAATATCTTTTAAAACATTTTTCTGATTAGCGTACCAATTGTTTATATTCCCCCACTTTTGCCATTCAAAATTATTACGGGAATAAACATAATCACCAAAATGATATAAACCTACAGGACGGTACTCCATTCTTGCTTCACCGGTAATTTTACTGCTTCCTTCTTTTAATACGACTTTAACAACACCGGCTTGGGCGTTTCCGTATTCTGCAGAAAAACCGCCGCTTATTAGCTGTATTTGCTGAACACCAAGTGGGTTTACATCAAATTTCCAACTATTATTAGCTTTATCAGCACCGCCGTATCCGGGAATACTTGTATTGGTAGTCTGTTGGTCAACTCCGTTAATTTGAAATTTAACTTCATACGTACCGCTACCTCGTACCGTATAATCCCCTTTTTCGTTTTTTTGAAACGAAGCAGTTAAATCTAACGCGCCTCGCAAACCTTCAATTGGTGCACTTTTTAACTGAATATCATCAATTGTAGTTGCGCTGGAAGTTTGGTCTTTAACAATTTTGGGCTTTTCGGCAACAATAACCACCTGCTCCATTTGTACCGATTCATCTTTAAGCTTAAAATTAACTTCGGTAGTTCGGTCAATAAATACTTGAACGTCGCTATAAACAAGTTTTCCGTAACCTACCATACTTGCGGCAACAGAATAAGTGCCCGGCAATACATTTAAAATTGCATATTTACCGTCCGAGTCAGTTGTTGCACCTATTGTTGAACCTACTATAAAAACGTTAACCCCTATTAGCGGTTCTTTAGTGTTAAAATCGGTTACAGCACCGCTTATTTTGCCGCGCTGCGCTAATGTTAGGTGGGAATTAAATAAAAATAATGCAAGGATACAGAGATATAAATATCTCGTTTTAGATTTTTTTGTCTGCATATTCTTTAATTGTAAATTTTTAATCGATAAGCGTTTAAATTTTTTTTCAGTTAATAATTTACATCTATTAATTTATAGAAACAAGAAGGGATTTATTAATTTTGTTATTTTTATTGGCTTTTTTTAGGTTTAACTTTAATTTCCCTTATTTAACTTGTGTTTTTTGTAAAGTAGGTAAGCAGTCATTAGCAATTAGTGAATAGTGAACGCTGTTTATAATTTTTGAATCGGCATTTTCAGGATGAAAGAAGGATTAACAAGAAGCTATCCTCCGTTATCAGAGGTAGTTATCCTGAAAATCAGAAAAAATCCTGTAAATACTGGTTCTAAGAGAAAGGCGGAAATGATACGATAGAAATTGGTGGGTGTTGTTTTACTTAAACTTTAATAACTTTCAACATTTAACCTTAAAACTTACAAACCCACTCTATAAGAAAAATATACTGAGTTTGTGTGACTATTTAAACTTAAATTAACCGCATCAAAACTTTTATTATAAGCGGTATATATAAAATATGAAACGGCTGTACCCACTGCTGCCCCCGTTAATACGTCACTAAGATAATGCTTTTTGTCATTAATTCTACTGTAACCAACATAAGCCGCCCAGCCGTATAAAGCCGAAAAAGTTGTAGCTTTAAATGTGGTTCGTAAGGTTTTATTATTACGTGTTACATCCCACTTATCGTAAAAATCGTTAAGTTCTAAAAACAAATAAGTAGATGAAGCAAATGCTGTTGAAGTATGCCCGCTAAAAAAACTTCGGCTGTCGCTTCCGTCCGGGCGCGTACGCTTTATGCTGTTTTTAACAACTTCTGTTATTGTATAGGTATATAATAAAGCTTTTTCGTATAAAAATACCTGCCTAAATGCTTTTGGAGAAACATCCGCATCAAAAAACATATCGGCAGCAGCAAGTAAACCCATTCTTCCGTAAAAAATGTAATTCGGAATTATATCTTTGTCCATGCTACCCAAAGTTTTGTTATTACTTGACCCATAATTTGCCGCAATACTTTTATCTATGTATGAAGGTCCAACCCTTAACGAATTTCTAACTCCGCTGTAATACAAATCATTTCTCATTAAATAAGCCGCTAACATCGGAATATCAGTATAACTTAAAGATTGAGTAAATCCCATGTAAATTTTATTCGGTGTATTTAAATCATAACGGGATTTAAATGATTGCCCGTAAATATTTACCGAAAACATAATTAAAATCAAAATCGGCATTACATTAAAAAACATATTTAATTTTCTAACTCAATTTGGTTTAATAAAAAATTTCTTCTTTGTAAAATATATTGTTTTAATTTGTTAATCTCATCGTTAAAATTATATCCATTTTTACCTAAATAAGGATCATTTTCATATGCATCTTTTATACCCCTTGCATATGTATCAATTATATAAAACACTTCACTTTCGGTAAAATTATTTGTTAATATCCTTTTTAAAGTTTCAAGATATATCTTCTTGGTTATTGGATGGCTTTTTATTTTTTTTATTATCTCGTTTTCACCGTATAAGCCTACATTTCCGATAAAACATTTATCAAAATCCCAAGGAATAACCGTAAAGGGAGAATTTGGTTTTGCCTTATACAAGAAAAAATTATTTGTAAAAGCATCCTGATTATTTAAGATAACCGTCATTGCATGATACTTAATATAATTAATAACATCAAGATATTTATTTAACCCCAAATATCCGGTTGTTAAATCTGAGGTATCTATTGCATTAATCATGTTTTTTAACGAATTGAAGTTGTTATCATCCGGTATTTTCTTTTCAATATTGTATTCCGGTATATAGGATGAGGCAAAAGTAAACTTGGTTTCAAATCCAATTTTATATAATTCGTTAACAGACATCAATCTATCAGCAAAAAATTGTTCTTCCACTCTTTCTATAACGGGATATAATCCTTTATCTTTTCCGTTAAATTTTACAAAAGATCGGAAGAGCGTCGTGTAGGGAAAGAGTGTAGATCTCGGTGGTC
>CALGLM010000220.1 GCA_937930275.1 uncultured Ignavibacteria bacterium | reverse complement strand
GGGTAAGCAGAATTAACTTGGGAAGAGTACAAACCCCGATGTTGATGGGGAAAGACATTAATTTTGTAACAATCAAATAAGATAAAATTATGAATAGGTGGAATTTTTTTTATTTTGTATTAATACTGTCAGTTAGTTTTACTTATATTAATGCACAGCAATGGGTATTTGAGGGATTTACTTCTCAAGAAATAAGAGCGATTAATTCTTTATCTGCAAATACTCTTTATGTCGGAAGCACTTCGACAGGATTTAATATTCTAAATCTAGATAATTTTGGAGTTAGCCAACAAAATACTGGTTTAGAAGAATTAAATGTAAGAACTATTACATTTGATTCATTAGGGAGACTATATTGTGGAACTGACCTTAACGGAATTTATAAGTGGAATGGAACTAATTGGGTAAAAATCAGTGGGCAACCCCATATTAGAAAAATTTATTTTGATGTGCATGATTATCTTTATAGCTGTGGAGATACAATATTTGTAACAAAAGATTATGGGATATCATGGGAAAAAGTATTGAACGATGGTGAATGCTGGGATTTTGAACAATCGTCAAGTGGTAAATACTATACTACAAATTATAATGGTTCAACAGGTGGGTATTATTCTGATGATGCAATAAATTGGAGTAACTTAAATATTAACGGTCCTTTTTTTGCAATTAAAACTAACAAACAAAATATATATATTGGTGGTTGGAATACCGGGCTTCATATCACTTCTGACAATGGGGCACAGTGGAATTCTATTGGATTAACTCAAAAATGGATATGGGATATTGAAATAGTTCATGATAATATTATATTTGTGAGCACTGATAAAGGAGTTTATTATTCCCTAAATAAGGGAATTGAATGGAAGAGTATTACAGGGATACCTTCTGCATTAGTTATTTATACTTTGTTTGTTAAGGATACAAAAATTTACGCAGGAACATCTGAAGGCTTATATAGTTTAGATTTAAGTTTTTTACCCAAACTTGAATTATTGACTCCTAATGGAAATATCAATTTTCTTTCAGGTACAACCGAAGAAATTATTTGGAATAGTCAGAATATTCCATTAATAAAAATTGAGTTTTCGACTAATTCTGGATTAGACTTGAACTTAATTATTGATAATTACGATAATACTTCAAACAATTTTATGTGGACTATTCCTCATGTCAACTCTTTAAACTGTTTACTTAGAATCAGTGATGCTTTAAATAATAACATTTCAGACATCAGTAATGAAGAATTTACAATAACTTCCAAAAGTGTGCTACTTACTTCACCAAACGGAGGAGAGAATTGGAAAGTTGGAGAAAAGAAAGATATTAAGTGGACAAGTACAGATGTAACAAATGTTAAATTAGAATATACTATAAACGGCACAGATTGGAATGAAATTATTGCAAGTACTCAAGCAAGTACGGGTAAATATGAATGGACTATTCCAAATACACCGGCAATTAATTGCAAAGTAAGAATAAGCGATGTTTCAAACAATACTATTAATGATTTAAGCGATAATGTGTTTATTATTGAAGCACCTACCGAACAAATAATAGTAAAATCTCCCAACGGTGGGGAAATTTATAAAGTTGGTTCGGTTCATAATATTACATGGGAAGCGAGCGGGGTTTCAAACGTAAAGATAGAATACACCATAAATAGCGGTGCAAGTTGGTTACCTGTAGTAGCAAGTACACTTGCAAATACGGGTAGTTATGCTTGGACAATTCCTAATACGGTTTCATCTTTATGTAAAGTTAAAATTACCGGTGTTGAAAATAATACACTGGTTGATATTAGCGATTATAATTTTAGTATAAACGCAACTATAGATTTGGATATGGTGGTTGTAAAAGGAGGTACATTTGCAATGGGGAGTGCGGCAGGATCTAATGACGAAACCCCTATACATAATGTAACGCTATCATCCTTTCAAATGGGAAAATATGAGGTGACCCAAAAACTTTGGCAACAAATTATGGGGAATAATCCAAGTACTCATGTTGGGGATAATTTACCTGTTGCAGGCGTTAGCTGGAATGTGGCACAAAATTTTATTACGGCATTAAATAATTTAACAGGAAGATATTTTAGATTACCGACCGAAGCAGAATGGGAATTTGCCGCACGCGGCGGAGTAAGTAGCGGAGGATTTACTTATTCGGGAAGTAATACTCCCGGTGATATAGGCTGGTACAACGGAAATAGCAGTCAAGTACCACATGAAGTAGGTACAAAGTTGCCAAATGAAATAGGCTTATGTGATATGAGCGGAAACGTTACCGAATGGTGTAACGATTGGTATGATGCAAATTATTACGGTGCAAGCCCTTCAAGCAATCCACAAGGACCATCATCCGGAACGTTTAGAGTTATACGAGGCGGATATTGGGAAAGTGACGGAGACGGAATAAGAGTAGCAAACCGTTCACAGTATTTACCGAATAGTGCTTCAAACTATTACGGTTTACGTTTAGCAGAAGATTTATATACTTTAATAGTTACATCGCCCAACGGTGACGAGAATTGGCAGGTAGGCACAACGCAAAATATTACTTGGAAAAGTAGCAATGTAGATAATGTTAAAATACAGTATTCGACTAATGCGGGTTCAGTTTGGCTTGAGGTTGAAGGTGC
>CALGLM010000219.1 GCA_937930275.1 uncultured Ignavibacteria bacterium | reverse complement strand
CAACATTTGGTTAAAGCAATTGATGAAGTCTTATTAAAGAATCCCGTTATAAATTAGTTGTAAATTAGTTGTATTGGTTGGAACCACGGCACCGTACTCTCGGGTAGTCGTGGTTTTTTTTTGGAGAAAAATTTTTACCTAAACCCCCGCACTTAATAGTACATTTTGTCTTGTTTTTGGAACTTATTGTTATTATATTGCATATAACTATTCAACCAATTTATAATAGGAGAACTAATATGATAACTAAAAAATTGCTTTCTGCTGCTTTAATAGCTTTATTGTTTGTAGGTACAACGGTTAGTTTTGCTCAAGACGGAAAAACTAAAAAAGAAACAAAAAAAGAATGCAGTACTGAAATGAAAAAGAGCTGCGGTTCTGAAAACTCTTGCTGTGGTGATAAAGGCGAACCTACTGTAGGCGATAAAAAAGATCAAGTTAAAAAAACAGAAAAGAAAACAGAAGTAAAAAAAACTGAGAAGAAATAATTCTTTCTATATAAAAAAAAGGACTGTTTTTCAGTCCTTTTTTATTTTAAAAATTAAAATTTCTGTTTTTCAATTATAATTACAAATTTTCCTTTTTTATCAATAAAACCTTTAGTCATTTTATTAGTTTTTTTGTCAAAAAACTCGGCATAAGCTCTTCCGCTATTAAAGGGTTTTATATTCATTGCAAAATTAAAATCAATTATAACTTTTCCTTTAGTATCAATATATCCCCTATTTGCACCATAACCTTGTTGAGCAACGGCAAGCCCTTCCGAAAATCCGGAATAAAATTCTATTTTATCTTTTTCTTTTCCCGTTTGTATAAACTGTTTTACCGGTTTACCGTTTACATCAATTATTTCCCAAACTGTTTTTCCTTTATCATTTACATAGCTAACAGGTGCAAATCCGCCGTCAAACGGAAATACTGTTTTGTACTTAGGATCCACAACTACTTTTCCGGTGTTATCAACCAAAGCATATAAATAATTTTGCCCTAAAACAAAAGTGCGTCCGTTTTTAAAAGATTGAGGCTCATTAGAAAATTTAAAGTCAATTATTACTTTTCCTTCTTTATCAATAAATCCCCATTTTTCGTTTAGTTTAACTGCGGCTAAACCTTCCGAAAAATCTCTAACTTCTTCATATTTGTTTTCAATAACAGGAACCCCTTTTTCGTTAACATAACCATACTTAAAGTCCTTATTAAATCTTGCTCTACCTTCAACAAAATAAGTAGTGTATGAATACCAATTTGGAAATTCTTTAACAACTACTTCTCCTTTTTTATTTATTAACCTCCAATGCGGGTGATCTTCATTATCATATGAAGCGGCTAAAGTATCATAAAAAGGAGTTGTGCTGTAAAACTTAAAATCAATAATTAAATTTCCTTTAGTATCAAAATAACCCCATGCATCCTTTTCCGGACTATTAAGTAAAATAATTCCGTTTTTAGAAAAAGGCGTATCAAATCCGTAAACAAATTTAGGTTCAATAACTACATTGCCTTCGGTATCAACAAATCCCCACTTGTTTTCCAGCATAAAAGGAGCAACACCTTCATTATAAGAATCAATAAAATCAGCAGTTACTACTTTTTGAGCGTACAAATTTGCGGCAATAACGATTAAAATTACCGGCATCATTAATTTTTTCATTTTTATCTCCGTTATTTGTTAGTTAAAGATAACATTTTTACAGCCTTAAACCAAACAATCTTATCCTATTTTAGTGTTTTTAATACTTTTATTGAACTAACCGGCATGTTTTTTCATTTTAATATATAAATATTTAAATTTAATAAACTCTTAATAAAACTTGAAAGATTTAAATTAATGGATAATTTCTATTTAAAACAACTTTTAGAAGGGAATAAACGGTTTGTTAAAGGAGAATTATCACCCAAAAATATTATTGGTGATAGAGAAAAAGTTGCATGTGAGCAGAACCCATATGCTATAATTTTAACTTGTTCCGATTCACGAGTTCCTCCGGAAATAATTTTCGACGAAAGCTTAGGTCGGTTATTTGTTGTAAGAGTGGCCGGAAACGTAATTGACGATGTAACAGCAGCAAGTATCGAATTCGGAATAACGCAATTTAATATAAAGTTTATTTTAGTGTTAGGTCATGAAGATTGCGGAGCTGTTAAATCGGCGGCCAAAAGCTTAGATATTTCTACCAATTTAAATAAAGTAATTAATTTAATTGCCCCTGCAGTTTTAGAATGTAATAATCCGAAACATGACCCTAATGTATTGTCAAAAATAATAAAAGCAAACGTAAAAAATCAAATAAAAAATTGCTCGCAAAAAAGTATAATTATCCAAGATTTATTAAATAAAGGAGAAATTGAAATTATGGGTGCATTTTATAAAATTAAAACCGGTGAAGTAATCTTTTTTAACTTATAATATTAACCTTAAAATATTTAATGAGTACAACTATTGCTTTATTATAATTCTAAAATGAATTCGTTATTATTAAACTAACATTATTTACAAATAAACCGGAGGCAACATATATGAAAAATAAAACTCTTATTTTATACTTTCTTCTGTTAGCAGTATTTAGTTTTTATACTCCGTTAATTGCTCAACAGCACAACGATGGAGAAAGTGAATATTTACAAAAACTTTTAGACGGGAACAAGCGTTTTGTTGAAGGTAAATTTTCATACAAGGATTACAAAACAGAAGTAAAAGAACTTGCTAATGGTCAACATCCTTATGCAATAATTTTAAGTTGTTCGGATTCACGAGTTCCTCCCGAAATAATTTTTGACGAAAGTATGGGAAAACTATTTGTTGTTAGGGTTGCCGGTAACATAGTTGACGAAATTGCTTTGGGTAGTATTGAATATGCGTCAGAACATCTACATGCAAAACTACTTGTTGTACTCGGTCATGAAAGCTGCGGTGCCGTAACAGCAACAATCGGCGGCGGAGAAGTTACTCCGAATATTGAAGAAATTGTTAAAAAGATTTCCCCTGCGGTTGAAAAAGCAAAGAAAAATCATCCGGAAAATGAAGTTTTGCATTGTGCGATAAAAGAAAATGTTTTTAACCAAATTGAAGAAAGTTTAAAACACAGTCAACTTTTAACTGAATTACACGAAAACGGCGAATTAAAAATTGTTGGCGCTTTATACGATATCAACTCAGGAAAAGTTAGTATTTTAGAGCACCACAAAGATTAAACTTATAAAACAGAAGCCCTCCGATTAAAGAGGGCTTCATTATGCCTAATGTTCGCTATAAAAAGCGTTATAATTATTTAACTAAATTATCTTACTAAGTTTGTTATTTCTTGCAATAAAGTATCACTGGTAGTTACTACTCTGGCATTTGCTTGGAAACCTCTTTGTGATACAATCATTTTTGTAAACTCTACAGAAAGATCAACATTAGATTGTTCCAAAGCGCCGGACTGTAATGTTGTACCTGTGCTTTCTCCGGGTTCACCAACTAAAGCTTCACCACTATTAGGAGATACTGTGTACATATTATCGCCTGCACTGGTTAAACCGTTTCTGTTTGCAAAAGTAGCAACAAGAATTTGAGCTAAATTACGTGATTCACCGTTTGTAAAAACACCAACTATATAACCGTATTGGTCAATATTAATATTTGATAACGAAGCAGCAGCAGAACCGTTTTGGCTTAATGCCGATACTACCGAATTTGAAGATGTTTGAGTAATACCGGTAAATCCTTCACCAAAATTTAATTCAATATTCTGAGGACTTGCACCGCCGCCCGGGGTTAATCTAATAATAGGAGGATTCGGCGAAATCGAATTAATAGAACCATCAGTATTAAATGATATTGTTCCGCTGTTTTGTTCTAATAATGAAGGAGTCGGAACGCTTGTATTCCAATTCCATTGGTTTGCACTTGTTTTTGTGAATTTAAGAGTAATACTATGTGCATTACCTAACGAATCGAATACTGAAAGAGTACCGGTAACAATGGTGGGTTCTCTATTTTCGTCAACTGTTGAACTAATTGTTGTTGTTCCGGCTGTTTGGGTTACATCAGTAATATCAAAATCGTAATTAATTCCCAATCCGACATTAGTTACGGTTATAGGAGCAGGAGCAGCGCCGCCCATAGTTTGTAAAGCACCGGTTGCAGGATCAAATACTAAAGCAACAGTTTGAGGTCCACCTATTACTGTATTTCCGTCTGAATCAACTAAGTCGTAGGTCATATCATATGAATCGGCTGCGGTTTTTGCATAAGTAATATTCATAGTATAAGCGTTTCCGTTCATATCATAGATTACATTACTATCAGGAACCGTATCACCAATTGCCATTGACGAAGTTAAATTACCTGTTTGTACAAAATTTTCAGTTCTGGTTAACGGACTTGTACTGCTTAAGTTACCGCCCCATGAAGTTTGTGTTGTTGCTACTGCGGGCAATCTTAAATTAGTATCAATATAAATATCTTCTAAATTATTTCCCGGAGGTATTACACCGTCTTCAGTTGCAACTTTACCCTGAACAATAGCACCGTTTTGAGGATTAACAAGTTTACCTTCTGCATCAAAAACATAAGCACCGGCTCTGCTGTAATATTCTTTGCCGTTGCTTTTCAAAATAAATAGACCGTTCCCCTGAATAGCTAAATCGGTTGTTAAACCGGTTCTTTCAAAAGTACCTTGCGTCCAGTTTCTATCAATAGAGTTAACTTTCATACCTAAACCAACTTGAAACGAGTTAGTACCGCCGGTAGTTGTTGTAGGGTCTGTTCCGTAACGAACGTATTGATTAAAAGTATCGCTAAATGTGATTCTGCTTCCTTTGAAGCCGATTGAGTTAACGTTAGCTATATTGTTACCAATAACATCTAACATTGTTTGATGATTGCGTAAACCTGATACGCCTGCGAAAAGAGAATTTAATAATGACATATTAACCTCCAAATAGGATTAATGTTTTTAATTTGGCTCAACGTCAGTCGGTCGGTCGAACCATGGGCGTCCTATGAAGGTCCCGCCCGTTGTTATTTAATTATTTAAATTTTATAATGCAAACACAACGCTATCGATATTTGTGAAAACATTTTCGTTACCTTCTGCCACCTCCACCGCAGTAACCACAGTTTTGTTCGGAATATTAATGATAAAAGCTTTGTCGTTAAGCATTATCAAAGAGTCTTTGGCACCTTTAGCTTCGGCTTTACCAACTGCCTCTTGCAGCTTAGTCATTTCAGTATCAGACAGTTGTATATTCCGTGATTCAAGCCTTTTGGCAGCGTGCCCCGAAAATTTAATTTTCGAAAGTTCATTGTCAAAGATCGAATCGAAACTGCCGATTTCTCCTTGTTTTTGCGGCTTAACGATATTGTTCTCTTCCGGCGTTACTATCGGCACAAAAGGAACACGAATACCGTTTACC
>CALGLM010000218.1 GCA_937930275.1 uncultured Ignavibacteria bacterium | reverse complement strand
CGAGATTACGTACGGTGACTGGAGTTCAGACGTGTGCTCTTCCGATCTACTCGTCCGTTTTTGGAATTTGTAGAAAGTCTTAAAAGCGAGGGCGTTAATTTCGATTACGCACCTATGGGTTTAGGAACGCGTGCAAAAGTGCCCCTTATTATTGAAGTAGATAAAGAAAATAAAAATAAAAATTTGGATAATCTTGATATTCCTATCCCCATTTTAAGCAGTAGATATTACAAAGAATATAAATACCTTGATAAAATTGATATAACAACTTTCAACAACAAGAAGATTAAACTTAGAAATTATTCAAAAGATGAAATAAAAGAAATTGTATTTACCGATATAAACGGAAATTATTCCCATACAACGATTTTAGATAATATTACAATTAATTACAGAAACGTAATCGGCTTTTTTACTAATACTATATTAAAAGAAAGTCGGCTTGTTACGGGGTTTGATATTTTATATCCCAAAGTTGAAGCTTTTATTAAAGATTATCTTTTTACTACACCGGTTAATTTAAACGATACAAAAGTAATTAGAAACCTTTCGGAAGTTGAGGCAAAAAGTACAATATTTAATTCTTTTAAAAATGCCATAGATAATTGCACTGTTAAAGAAAGCACAAACCCAACTATTAAGGGATATATTTCTTTGAAATCAACTAAACTTAAAATTGTTAGCAACCAACCTTTTATTATTTCAAAAAAATCTTTTTTTAATAAAATTGTTTGTGATAATAATTTTGAACTTGAATTTGCAGCCGCTTTGGAAAACAAATACCAAGATGTTGTTGCTTATGCAAAAAATACCACTGGCGAAGGCGGAATTAATTTTAACATGGCATACCAATCCGTAAACGGAAATATACGAGAGTACTACCCCGATTTTTTTGTAAAAACAGATGATAAACATACTTATATTGTTGAAACAAAAGGACGAGAAGATTTAAACGATATAATAAAAATTAATAGACTTGTTACATGGTGTAACGATGTAAATGAAGTTCAAACAGAAAAAATTTTTAACGCAGTTTATGTTAAACAAGAAGATTGGGAAAAATATAAAAATAACATTAATAGCTTTAAAGATTTGCTAATTATTTT
>CALGLM010000217.1 GCA_937930275.1 uncultured Ignavibacteria bacterium | reverse complement strand
AGATTACGTACGGTGACTGGAGTTCAGACGTGTGCTCTTCCGATCTGCATCGGCAGAAGAATTAAAAGGATACATTGCATTTTTACTTAAACCTACGGCTGATGCAATAAATGAGATGATTTATAAAGAAGAAAAAATATTATTCCCAATGTGTATGGATACTTTTAACGATATCGAGTGGTATGAAATATACAAACAGAGTAGCGAAATAGGTTTTACTCTGGAAGCACCCAAAACTGAATGGAAACCTGCAGATGTTGCAGAAGAAGAGGTAAAACCAAAAGAAAGCGGCAGAATTAATTTGCCTACCGGTTCGTTTTCATTAAAAGAGCTTGAAGCATTTTTAAATACTCTTCCTATTGATATGACTTTTGTAGATAAAGATGATAAAGTAAGATACTTTTCGCAAGGTAAAGAAAGAATATTTGACCGAAATAAAGCAATTTTAGGACGCCAAGTGCAGTTTTGCCATCCGCCTTCAAGTGTGCATATTGTCAATAAAATAATAGAAGATTTTAGAACGGGAGTGCAAGATAGTGCAACATTTTGGATTAACTTTGGCGGAAAATTTGTTCATATAGCATATTATGCAATGAGAGATGAAAATGGCGAATATTTGGGTACATTGGAAGTTACGCAAGATATTGCTGGATTTAAAGCAATTGAGGGCGAAAGAAGAATATTATCATACGAAAAACCAGAAAATAATGAGGTAAAATAATGGCACATGTCAATTTAGATATAGTTCCCGAAAGCACACTGGATGTAGTTTTAGATAGATTTCCGGTAATAGAAAATAAATTAATAGAAATTGCGCCTACCCTTGAAGTGCTTAAAAATCCGGTTCTACGGGCTAATATAAGTAAAGTAACTACATTAAAACAGGCTGCTACTATTGCTAATTTACCATTAGGCGAATTTATTAATACTTTGCGTAAAGAAGCAGGGTTAGATTTATTTGAGATAAATAAAATAAATTCAGAAGAATTATCACCAAGTTGGTTAAATGAAAGTAAAATTGTTACCGTATATGATGCACGCGAAGATTTAGCAAAAGGAATGCATCCTGCAACAAAAGTATTAACTGAGTCGGCTAATTTAAATGTAGGCGAAATATTCTTATTAATAACTAACTTTGTACCCGGTCCATTAATGGCAAGGGGAGAATCATTAGGATTAAAAGTATTTAATAAACAATTAGAGCATAATAAATTTGGTTCTTACTTTTATAAACCTTGTGAATTAGGGGAAATTCCAGAAAATAAATTAAAAGGCGGTTGTTAAAATTAACAAATTAAAAATTGAGTTAATGAGTGATAAATTATTTACTAAAGCGGGAAATATTTTTATCACTCAGATATTTAACTTTTGAACCGGGATTTAAGAGATTAAGGACGGATGAACAGGAAATCCATCAATTTTGAATGCTGAATGTTGAATTCCCTATTCCGAAAATGGAATGGGTTTTTATTCTATTTATTTAACGCTAAATATTTAACATTATTTAGAGTCTTAATGGGCAGGATAAAAAAGGATTAACAGGATAAAACCTAAAATCTTTAAAATCAAATAAATCACACAAATCACAGTTATAAATCACACAAATCACAGTTCAGATATGAACCGGAATTTTCAAGAGTCATTATTAAATGAATAAACACCTTGTACATTCCGGTTCAATAAAAATTAAGTTTTTTAAGTACTTAAATTACTAAGATTTACGCTATTTAATAAGGGTCATCTTTTTAATAGAAACAAAATTATCTGTTTCGAGTTTATAAAAATAGATACCGCTTGTTAATTGAGAACCGTCAAATAGAGTATAATGAGTGCCGGCATCTAATTTTCCGTTATAAATAGTAGTTACTAATTGACCGAGCATATTGTAAACGCTCAAATTTATATTAGATTCTTTTGGAATGCTAAATTGAATTTTAGTGGAAGGATTAAAGGGGTTAGGGTAATTCTGTTGTAATTCAAAATTTGCTGCGGTTAGATTCACAACGTCAACTGAAGTACTATTATCGGTATATTTATAAATTTTACCATTACCGCCTACAACATAACCTAAATTTTGATTTACAAAATTTAATGAACCGCTAAAAACATCCGAAGTAGTTGTTAAGGAAATTTCCCAAGACAATCCGGAATTGGTTGTTTTTCTTATAAAAATTTCGGTTTGTGTAGCTGAAGTTGCCCAGCCGTTTTGTTCATCAAAAAACTGAATATTTGAAATAGCATAAGGCAAACTACCTGCTATATTAACCCAATTAAGTCCTCCGTCAGTTGTTTTTAATACTACACCGGCATTTTCGGTTCTTCCTGTGCACCAACCTATATTTTTATTTATAAAATAAAGTCCGCCAAAATAATTTGAATTATTTGCATAAACAGTTTCCCAAGAATTACCTGCATTAGTTGTTCTAACAATTACTCCCTTTTTTTCAGAGAAAGCCCAACCGTTATTTTCGTCAACAAACTGAATTCCGTAAAATCTTGACCAGGTTGTATTATTGCTTGTTAAGCTCCAATTATTTCCGCCGTCAGTAGTTTTATAAATAAAACCTGTATTGGGAGTTGTTCCGTCAATTCCGCCTACAGCATAACCTATTTCGGAATTAATAAAAAATAATTTGGTTATATTAAAAGCATCACCTTGTTTCGCCCAAGTTAGTCCGCCGTCAACAGTTTTTGCAATTCCGAAATCACCGCCTATCCAACCTACTTGAGATGAAACAAAGTAACAACCTATAAGTAATTCATTATTTGCAGAAGGGACTGTTATTTTTATCCAATTTGTGCCCCCGTCAGTAGTCTTTAGAATAGTACCGGCTTCACCTACAACCCAACCGTTATTTGCGTCAATAAATTGAACATGTCTTAATTTATTTGTTGTGTTGCTAATTTGCTCAACCCAATTTTGGGAAAACGCAAAACTTGAAAAGAATAAAAAAACAAGAATAGAAAGGGTCAATTTACTTTTCATTTTTTGCCTCACTATGAAGAAGAAAAATAATTTAATATTATTTAGTTTAAGAAAAAAAAGAGTGTTGGTCTTATTTCCTTAAAACAAAAATAATAAAAAAAAGAATAAAATAATCAGTAAAGTAAATTATTTATTTGAAAAAACCATGAAAAGTTATTTTTTTATTTCATTAAAGTCATTTTTTTTGTTTTTACAAAATTATCTGCTTCAAGTCTGTAAAAATAAATTCCGCTTGGTAATTGAGAACCGTCAAACTCGACATAATGAGTGCCTGCATCTAATTTACCGGAATAAATTGTAGTTACAATTTGACCAAGCATGTTGTAAATGCTCAAATTTATATTAGTTTCCTTTGGAATACTAAATTGAATTTTAGTTGAAGGATTGAAGGGGTTTGGATAGTTTTGTTCTAAAACGAATGTGCTTGGTGTGCTAACATCGTTAACTTTATTAATAATAGTATTTTTTACCTGTAAAGCTGTTTGTTCGGTATTTTTTGGTTGTTTATTATTAAATCCAAAAACAGAATTATTCTGGTTTTGAGCAAAAAGAGTTACTGTTAAAACTATAAATAAAAGTACAAATTTTTTCATCTATATAGCTAAATCCTTTTTTAATTATTTAATTAGACGTTTTTTTTTAGTAAATTGTTTCACAAAATTTTAATAAATTTGTAATAAATATACAAAAATCATGCCTGCATATTTAAATTCAAAAATCAGCAAAAATTCAGTAATTTATTTAATAGCAATATGAAAAAAATTGAAGAGATTATCAGTATTTGGAAAAATGAACTAAAAAATAAGAATTTTAAGTCTTCTACAATTGTAACACTATTTTTTATGTCAATAGTTCTATTTTTGGTAACAAAGTATTTAGCTTACAATGAATTACGAGACGGTTTTGTTATTAAAGATCCCGTTTTAAGTTTATTTAACCCGATTGATGTAACATGGATAACATTTATTATAATGTACTCTGCAATTCCGTTTACAATTATATCTTTGTTAAAAGATCCGCGATCTTTAATATTTGCTTTACAAGTATATATTTTTATGATATCGTTTAGAGTAACGGGGATGTTTTTATTACCTTTAAATCCTCCGGAAACAATTATAATTTTACAAGATCCTTTTATTGCGTTTTTTAGTACGGGTATGACATTTACAAAAGATTTATTTTTTAGCGGTCATACTGCAACTATGTTTTTAATGTATTTAGTTGTAAAAAATAAAATAATAAAAACTATTTTATTAATTTGTACTATAAGTATAGGTGTATTGGTATTAATACAGCACGTGCACTATTCAATAGACGTTTTTGCTTCTCCTTTTTTTACTTATGTTGCTTATGTTATTGCAAAAAAAATAAATTTAAAGTATTCGTAACAAATGGAATTTTATTTAGAATTTTTATGTTACAAAAATTATAATTATTAATTTCGGTTGTTATGATATTAGAATCTCAATATTTGCATTATTTAGCTGCTTTAACTGACGGAAATAAAGAAGAATGTACACGCATAATACTTTCATTATTAGAGAGCGGAGTTTCTGTTAAAGAAATATACACTGATGTTATTAAAAGGTCGATGTATAGAATAGGGCAGCTTTGGGAAAATGATAGAACGAGCATTGCTCGTGAGCACCAAGCAACCAAAATTACAGAAATAATTATAAACTTAATTTATCCGCATATTTTAAGTGTACCAAAAATAAATAAAAAAGTAATTGTTACTTGCACCGATAAGGAGTTTCACGAACTTGGTGCAAGAATGGTTTCCGATGTTTTTGAGTTGAACGGTTGGCATTCAATTTACTTAGGGGCAAATACGCCTAAGGAGGAATTATTAACTTTAATTGAAGAAGAGAAACCGGATATTGTTGCAATATCTTTAAATTTCTATATAAACATTGTTAGATTGATGCGTGAAATTGAAGCTATTAACGAAAAATTTCCTACACAAAAAATTATTGTTGGCGGACAAGCTTTTAGCGAAGGAAAAGAAGCAATTCTTCAAAAGTTTGAAAACGTAAAATATATCTCTTGTATATACACTTTGGAAGATTATTTAAAAAGCTTAAATTGACCTAAACTTATATAATAATTTTTGCATTCAATATGTATTTTTAAATTTTTTAATATCTATTAATTTTAGTATATTACTAAGCTATTTAGTAAAATTTTAAAAATTGAGTGATTGCACTCGGGAAGTTATCATGCAAAAGTTATTTTCTATTTTAAGCTTGTATTTATTGTTATTAACAAGCCAAATTTTTGCCCAAGCAGGCACATATTACGATGCACTTGACGTAAATAGTTCATCCTTTGTTGACGATTTGAAAGCACGTATTAGATCACCTTATACAAAAATTTCTTACGACCAATTTGACGAAACAAATATAGCTAACTTTGCCTCAATAAATAACGGCAACGGTACAAAATCTGTTTTCTGTGTATATTCTAATTACGAGTTTATTTACTCAGGCACATTTGCATGGGGAACAATGAGCCGTGAACATACTTTTTGTCATAGCTGGATGCCGACTTATGATTCGGAAAGCGGAAATGAGTATAGCGACCAATATCATTTATTTCCTTCTCACCAAAATAATGCCAACGGTAGAAGAAGCAATCATCCGCTTGGTGATGTCGTTACGGTTACATATCAATTTATGGAAGGAAAGTTAGGTAAAAACAGTTTAAACGAAACAGTTTATGAACCAAGACCGGAACAAAAGGGAGATGCCGCAAGAGCAATTTTATATATGTTATTAAAATATGACGGCGTAAACGGTTATACTTGGAATTTAAATTGGTTAAACAATACAAGATTACCCAGTATCAGTGAAGCACCGGAACGTTTTGAGCTTTTGCTACAATGGCATAAGCAAGATCCTCCTAATAAAAGAGAAATTGAAAGAACAAACTATGTTCAATCTGTTCAGAAAAACAGAAATCCTTTAATCGATCATCCCGAGTATATTAATTATATCGATTTTGGTAATTTAACTAAATTAAATCCTACTTATGCTGTCGAACCTACAAATTTCCCGACAAATGTTAATGCAGGTTTGGACGGTAGTTCAATAATAATTAGCTGGAATAATTCCACCGGTACTCAATTACCTTCAGGGTATTTTATTATTGCTTACGATAAAGACGATTATTTTTTACCAATGGATGGTGAAGTTTATACTCAAGATACACAATTAGGTGACGGTAAAGCTATGGTCTATGTCCCTTATCCTTCTACGTCATATGCGTTTACTTCTCTTGAAATAGGAACAAAATACTATTTTACAGTTATACCATACAACGGAGAAAATCAGTTAATAAATTATAAAATTAACGGTACATTACCTCGTGTATTATCCGTTCAAGCTTTACCGGTTGAACTTGTTTCCTTTAATGCAGCTGCAGTTGATAACAAAGTTTCATTAAATTGGGCAACGGCAACAGAAGAAAATAATAGCGGTTTTGATATTGAAAGAAGAAATTTTGACGATGTTAATAATTGGACAAAAGTAGGTTTTGTTTCAGGTGCAGGTACAACTACTTCTAAACAAAATTATTCATTTACGGATGAAATTGAAAAAGCCGGTAAATATGTTTATAGATTAAAACAATTAGATTTTGACGGTAGTTTTATTTTTTCAAACGAAGTTGCAGTTGAAGTTGCAAATCCTATTAATTTTAGCTTAGAGCAAAATTATCCCAATCCGTTTAACCCAAATACAAAAATTTCATTTAGCGTACCAAGTGACTCCAAAATATCAATTAAAGTTTTTGATATGCTTGGACAAGAAGTTGCTACATTGATAAATGAGTATATGACTGCCGGAAATTATTCTACTGAATTTAACGCAGCCGGTTTACCAAGCGGAATTTATTTTTATAGAATGGAAGCCGACAACTTTATTACTATTAAAAAAATGACTTT
>CALGLM010000216.1 GCA_937930275.1 uncultured Ignavibacteria bacterium | reverse complement strand
CGCAGGGAGTACCTATTACTCTTAGTTTAAAACATAAACTGGCTGCAAAATTGGTTTATCAAAAATTACAGCAAAAAACAGGCGGAAATTTACGTTTCTTTATTTCAGGGGGGGCTCCTTTAAGTAGAGATTTGGGATTGTTTTTTGAAGCGGTAGGTATTATAATTTTAGAAGGATACGGACTAACCGAAAGTTCGCCGGTGTTAGCCGTAAATAAACCCGGAAATTATAAGTTTGGGACAGTAGGAAAACCTTTCCCTGGTGTTGAAATAAAAATTGCACAAGACGGTGAAATACTTGCTTACGGTCCTAACATTATGAAAGGATATTTTAATAACAGAAAAGAAACCGAAGCAGTATTAAAAGACGGCTGGTTACATACCGGTGATATAGGGGTTTTTGATGCCGAAGGTTTTTTACATATAACTGATAGAAAAAAGCACTTATTTAAAACTTCACAAGGAAAATATATTGCTCCGTCTCCAATAGAAAATATGTTTCTTGCAAGTAAATATATTGATCAGTTTATACTGATAGGCGATAGAAGAATGTTTTTAAGTGCTTTAATTGTTCCTGATTTTGAAGCTATAAAAGAATATGCTGATGCTAATAGAATCCAATATAATACTGTTGATGATTTAATTAATTTGAAACAAATTTACGATTTGATTGACAAAGATTTAGTACAATTCCAAAAGAAATTAGCAAACTATGAAAGAGTAAGAAAATTTACATTATTGGATAAACCTTTTACTATTGAAGAAGGTACGTTAACGCCTTCGTTAAAAATTAAGCGAAAAGAAATTGAATCTCGTTACAAAGATTTAATTGAAGAAATGTATAAATCGTTTGAAGATTAATTGTATTGCTTAATGTAAATCTTTAAAATAAAAAAGCCTTACCGGTAAAACTTGTAAGGCTTTTATATATAGAATAATTAATATCTTTCGATCTTAAAGTTACTTAAAGCACCGCTGATATCAATAAAAACTTTGTTGGTTGCATCTTCAAAATTGCTTGATATATAAGTATCTTTATCAAGCTTTGTAAACTGACCAAAGTTTTTGCTGCTTAAACCTAAATCGCTGTAAATTTTAATTCCGGATTCTTTTGGTATTTTCAGTTTAAAGGAAGAGACACCCATTTCAATATTTACTTCGGTTCTTTGGTACTTATCCCCCAAAGTAATTACCGTAGAAGTTGCACCGGTGTGTACCGCTAAATTTCTTACTTTAAACTGTGATAAATTAATTTCGCCTTTAGCTGCACCGTAATCTAAGCACATATCCCAAATAGGTTTTGAATTTAAACTTATACGTAATGAATTTTTTTCACCTTTACCGAATCTAAAACTATGCGAATCGTTATCATTGCTCAGGTCTATTTTAACCAAACTATCTGCAAAAGAAGTAGTTAAAGTGTATTCGTTATATTTACCATAAGCTAATGCATGAATTAAAGAATCTGTATTGCTATTAACCGAAAATGCCGTTGCTCCTGTGCTCAGCTCAAAGTATCCGTAAGCAGCATCTGCAGTATAAGAAGCAACATATTCTTGTTTACCAAATTTTCTATCATTATAATTTAAAGAAAATTCATCTTCAAAAAAACCAAAAATATTACTTGCCGTTCCGTAAATAAGAACTGCCATAAATACTCCGAACGTTGCCGAAACAACTGGTTTGGCAATAGTATTTTTTGTTAATACTAATAAACCCCAAAATACTAAAATTAAAGGATAGAGCGAAGAAGTAAAGTCCCAATCCATTGTAAAGTGCATTTTTCCGGCAATCCAAATAAGACCGAAAGCCACAAAAAATGATCCCCAAAAATAATGTCCTTTTTTCATTGTATTCAAGCTCCTGTTCTTATTTTCTAATTGAATTCCAAAGTAACAATAGACCTATAATTATAAATACTAAAGGGATCAAATCGTGAAAATCGAACCAATCAAAAAATCGTTCTACAAAAAATGCTAAGCCGAAAAACACAAGTAAGCCGCCAAAAATTATTCTTCCTGTGGAAACTTTTTCACTCTTTTCTTCTTCGTTAATAACAATAGTTTGGTCTTTAGCTTGATAATTTATATTTGTGTTTTCCGTTTTTTCGGTATTATTTTGACCGTCAATATTAACCGAATCATTATTATCGTTCTTTTTGTTAAAATTTAGAATAGGGCGGTCATCCTTATCAGCGGGAATTATTATCCACATTATTATATAAACTAATAACCCAACTCCGTTAAAAATTGTAAGCAAAACAAAAATTATTCTTACTATTACGGGGTCAATATTAAGGTAGTTTCCTAAGCCGGCCGCTACACCGCCAACCACCTTATCTTTTGTCGAGCGATACAATTTTTCTTTCATTTCATCACCTATTTATTTGTTCAATTCTTTAGACGATGTCAATTTTAAAATGTTCAAAAAAATTAGTTTAAAAATGAAGAAAAGTAAGTGAAGTGGTCAATAACGCTTTTTTTCCAATAAGCATGTTCATGTATGCCCGGCTGAAATTTATATTTAACATTTATTTTCAACTCGTTGCACTTTTCCAAAAATTTAAGATTAGTATTATATAAAAAATCTTCCGTTCCGCAATCAATGTATAATGATTTGTTTTTACCCACAATGTTTTTAAGTAAATTGATACAAGAGTTTTCAGCCCAAATAGATGAAAAATCTTCCACATCTCCGGCAGCTCCTTTTATTGTTTGTCTATTAGGAAAAGCCGTTAAATCTAATAATCCGCTTGTACTTGCGGCTGTAACAAACAAATCGGGTCGTTTTAAGAAAAATGAAATAGCTCCGTGTCCCCCCATACTTAAACCGGTAATAAACATTTTACTTTTATCTACATTAAAAGTTTTTATAACTTCCGGTAAAAATACTTCAAAAAAGAAACTTTCGTACTGACTGTTTTCTCTAACAGGGCTATTTATATAATAGCTATCAAAAAACGCATCTGGGCAGGCAATTACAAGTTTAAGCGAATCGGAATACTTTTGTAAATTTACCATTTCGCTCCACTGTTTGTAGTTTCCCGCATATCCGTGCAGCATAACAACTAACGGTAATTTCTCATCAGATTTTTGTGAAGGAGTAAACACATAAACGGTATCTACGGAAGGAATATAATTTGAATTAAGTAAAAATATTTCTTGCGAAAATAAATTTGTAAAAAGAAGAACAAAAATTATCAAAAGTCTTTTCATGGGTTCCTAAAGTTTTTTTATTGTCTTAATTATATCATCTATTGAGTCTAAACTTACAATTTTTTGAGTATTTTTTATAGTTCCTAATTTATTTGCTATCTCGGCTAATAAATTTAATTGTAAATCATTTTCGCCGTAGGGTGTTATTAGAAAAATAATTACCTTTGCGGGTAAACCGTCTAAAGAATCAAATTCAATTCCATCTTTTGATATAGCAATAATTACAATAGGGGAAGCAACCGAGAATTTTGCATGAGGAATAGCCAAGTGATTTTGTAAACCGGTAGAAATTAATTGCTCGCGTCTTAATACTTCAAGATGCAATTCTTTTTCGTTTAATTTAAATTGTGTAGACGCAAAATTACGAATTTCTTTAATTAGTTCATTTTTGCTGCCTGCATTAGTAAAATATATTAGTTCTTTGTCTAAAAGATCAATGAATGATCGATTACGCAAAAACTTCACAAAATAATTTAAAAAAGGACCTGATGTTATACTTGTCAAAATTGCCATAATAACAATAGCAACAAAAATCTCTTGGTTAATTACTTTTGCTTCAAGTGCTATTAATCCTAAAATAATAGCCATTGAACCACGTGCATTCAATCCAAAAGCTATTGCCCATGATTCATATTTATTTAATTTAGCAAAATAGTAACTTCCTATACCCACTCCGATAATTTTGGCTGCGAAAGCAAAAAATATTACAAATATTACTAATACAATATCAAAGTTTTGAATAAAATTCACTTTCAAACCAATCATTACAAAAAATAGCGGTGCAAAAAAACCTGCTGTAAATTGGTGAATAATCTCTCTATGTTCATTTGTAAAATGTTCGGAATTCCCGACTGCGATACCTACAATAAATGCTCCGAAAATAGAGTGTATTCCGATTGATTGAGTAAATAGTGACCCTAATAAACAAATTACAATCGAAAATGCTATCACCCCACCGGGTCCGGATATATAACTTACAATAAGCGGTAAAATTCTATTTATAATTGCTCTTCCCAAAGTTAAAGTAAAAGCAACAAACACCAATATACTTAAAACAACAATAATAATTTGATTAAGTTCTGCAGAAGTTACAATCATGCTTAATAGAATTGAAAAGAAAATCCATCCTATTAAATCATCTACCATAGCAGCTGCTAATATTAACCCTCCTATTTGTGTTTTAAGTAAGTTAAGGTCTAACAATGTTTTTGCTATTACAGGTAATGCCGAAATTGATAATGCAGTCCCAAAAAACAAACTAAATAGAAGTTTGTATTCAGGATTAAATTTTATAATAGAATCGTAAAATACCCAACCAGACAAAAATCCGATAATGAAAGGGACAACAACACCAAATAAGCTAATAATTGCTGCAGACTTTCCCTTTTTTACAATTAAGGGTATTTCTAATTCCATTCCTGCAACAAATAAAAGTAATATTACACCAATCGAACTTATTCCGTCTAAAGCAATAAATGCATTAGGAGATGACTTAAAAATATATTCAAATAAATCGCTAAAATAGTTACCCAACAAGGAAGGTCCGATTACAATACCAGCAATAATTTCTCCAATTACAGCCGGTTGTTTAGCCAAACGACTTAACTCACCGAATATTCTTGCAAAAATAAGAAGTACTGATAATTGAATTAAAAGGATTATTACTTCGTGATGATTTAACGAAATCATATATTACCGAATAATTAATAAATTAGAAGGTAGGTCATCGTAAAAATACCTAAACTCGCTGGCAACAAATCTATCAAAAATGGTAGTTCTACGTGCAGGTGCTGATATAACTAATAAATCCGCTTGGATTTCTTTTATGTAATTTGACAAGTTGAAAGCTACTTTTTCGTAAAAACAACTTATTTGTATAGGTACTTTACCAGTTAAATTCATTTCGTCTATATAAATTTTAATTTTCTCTTTTTCTTCGCTAATGTAGTCATTAATAGTATTTATAGAATCTTTAATTGATCCGGAATCTAATCCTGAAAGCGATAGTCCCGGTACCCATAAGTCACGTATTAAATAAAATATTTTGGCTTTTTCAAGATTAGCTAATTCGTAAGATATTTTTATAGCAGTTTCGCACTCGTTAGTGTAATTAACTAATGTACAAAATTTTTCTAATTTCTGATTAAATTTCTTTTCCATCGAGACAATAAAAACGGAGCACTTTGCTTCGTTCATTAGCCTTCTGGCGACAGAACCTATATAGTGCTTTACAATGTTTTCTTTTTTTAATGCTCCTGCTACCAACAAATCGATTTTTTCGGAATTTACTGTTTTCAATATAAAATCTGTCGGATCTCCCTTCCCTTCGATTAGTTTAATCTTGTTAATATCACAATTGCATTCTGTAAGTATCTTTTCAAGCGCTTCTTTGTCTTTGTTTTCAACAACCGAAGAATGAATAATAAATAGTTCCGAATCATACAACTTGGTAAGATGTAATGTTACCGCAAGATTATTATTCATAGAAGGTGAAAATGATAAAGCTAAACCTATTTTTTTAAAAGACATAGTTCTTTTCTAATTGTTTTTTTAAATATAACAATTACTTTTTTAAATTAAAAATTTTAATATATTTTTACAAATTAACGGAAAACTACAAGCAATTAATACTTTATTTTACAAATTTAATTTTTGAAACATATTTACACAACTAATGCTTAAAGTATTGTGTTATTAATTAAACATATTACGCAAACAACATAAATAATTAAGGGTAAATATTAAACTAACTTAAAAATATTTAACCATTTAGAGCAAACTACTGCGTTATTTAAATATTTTAACTTATTATAAAATAATATGTTAACAAAATAATGTTTGTTAAAGTAATTTAAGTTTTTTAATTTTACATATAAAATTTTATTTATTGTGAAGAGTATATTATGAAAATTGCCGTTTGTCAGCTAAATTCAGTAATTGGGGATTTAGAGTTAAATAAGAAGAAAATATTAGAACATTATTTTAAGGGAGTTCAAGACGGAGTAGATTTAGTAATTTGCCCCGAACTTTCGTTACCCGGGTACACACCTCAGGATTTAGTTGAAAAAGAAGAATTTAGAAATGCTGTTAGTGCAGTTACCGAACAAATTGCCGAATGCACAAATAAAGTCGGTTTAATTTTCGGTACAATTACGGAAGAATATGACAATGTTGGTACAGGACTGTACAATTCCGCAGTTTTATGCTATAACGGAAAAATTCAATTTACGCAGAAAAAAACTTTATTACCTAATTACGATGTTTTTGACGAAGTAAGATATTTTGAATCTGCAAAAGAAGTTTATATACACAAGTTTAACGGTGTTAGATTAGGTATTTCAATATGTGAAGATATTTGGAATGATTCCGATTATTGGAAAAAAAGAAGATACTCGGTTGATCCCGTTCAAAGGTTGGTTGATAAAGGTGCGGAATTATTAATTAATATATCAGCAAGCCCTTATGCTTACGGAAAAAGAGAACAACGAAAACAGATGTTATCGGTTCTAACAAAAACAGATAAAATTCCGTTAGTTTATGCTTGTTGTGCAGGTGCACAAACAGATTTGATTTTTGACGGCGGAAGTATGTGTTTTGATAAAAATGGGGAATTGAAAAAATTAGGTAAAAAATTTGAAGAGGATTATTTTATTTTTGATACCGATACCGAATATACAACTATTGTTAAAGTAGAAGATAGTTTTGAAGAAGAAGTGCTTAAGGCTTTAATTTTTGGTGTTAAAGAATATGCAACTAAAACAGGTTTTAAAAAAGCATTACTCGGATTATCCGGCGGTATTGATAGTGCTTTAGTTGCTTACATTGCCGTAAAAGCACTCGGAAAAGAAAATGTTCATGTTGTTTTAATGCCTTCAAAATATAGCAGTAAAGGAAGCATTGATGACAGTTTGAAACTAATTAAAAAATTGGACATCTCATATGATACTTTAAGTATTCAACCTGTATTTGATACAGTAATGGATGTTATGAAAGAGAAATTTACAGGAACAGAACCGAATATTGCAGAAGAGAATATTCAATCCAGAACACGAGGTTTATATTTAATGGCTCTTTCAAATAAATTTAATTATTTATTATGCACAACGGGTAATAAAAGCGAAATTGCAGTAGGATATGCTACATTATACGGCGATATGTGCGGTGCTTTGGCAGTAATTGGTGATATTTATAAAACACAAGTTTATAAATTGGCAAATTATGTAAACAGAGATGAAGAGATTATACCTATCGAGATAATTGAAAAAGCCCCATCTGCCGAATTAAGACCAAATCAAACAGACCAAGATTCGCTTCCCCCGTACGATTTGTTAGATAAAATTATTACATTATATTTGGAAGAGTATAAAGAACTTAATGAGATTATTAAAGCAGTAGGTAACGAAGAGATTGTTAAAAGAACTTTAAAATTAGTAGATCTAAATGAATTTAAAAGAAAACAAGCTGCACCTGTATTACGTGTATCGACAAAGGCTTTCGGGTACGGTAGAAGATTTCCCATTGTACATGGGTGGAAAAGAGATTCTGTAATAAAATAAAGGAAAAACGATGTTAAAAAAACTATTTTTATTTTTTGTTTTTATTCAATATACATTAATAAATGCTCAGTTTGGAGCAAACATTGTAAAATTGGAAGTTGCGCAAAATTATGATTCTTTACATGCAGGAATGAAATTAAAAGTGCAATTAAAATTAGTAATGGGAGATGAATGGCATATAAATTCGGTTAAACCGAACGAAGATTTTTTAATTCCTTCAAAACTGACACTTGAAAACGATAAAGAATTTAAGTTGAGGGACGTCCAATATCCTAAAGCCAAAGAAATAAAGTTTAGTTTTTCCGATAAACCAGTTTCAGTGTATGAAAACAACGCAATAATTACGGCAATTATTGATGTTCCCAAAAGTACAAAAATAGGAACTTATACGTTAAATTTTGATTTTGGTTTTCAAGCATGTAATAATGCCTCTTGCATGCCTCCAAATAATTTAAAGACCGATGTTACTTTTACGGTGGTTGCCGAAAGTTTCTCAATTAATGAAAAAAAAGTAGCCGAAGTTACTTTAGAAGATATTAAAGCTGCCAACAAGGGGGATAAAGAAATAAAAGAACCCGAAGAAGATACACTGGCAAATAAGTTGGAAAAAAGCGGGTTATTAATAAGTTTGTTAATTGTATTTTTTGGAGGATTAGCGTTAAATTTAACACCTTGTGTATATCCATTAATTCCTATTACCGTTGGTTATTTCGGAGGACAGAGCGAAGGGAAAACTTCTCGTTTATTTGTTTTGGGTGTTTTGTATGTTTTAGGGATGGCATTAACATATTCGGTTGTTGGCGTTGTTACTTCTCTTAGCGGAGCAATATTCGGAACATTAATGCAAAATCCGTTGGTTATTGTAGCAATTGCATTAGTATTGGGTGCCTTGGCATTAAGTATGTTCGGAGTATATGAGTTTAAACTTCCGGATAGCTGGGTAATGAAAGCAGGCGGAGCTCAATCGGGAATGTTTGGTGCGTTTTTTATGGGGCTAACAATGGGAATAGTAGCTGCCCCGTGTATTGGTCCGTTTGTACTTGGATTAGTAACGGTTGTAGGAGCTAAGGGTGATCCGGTTTACGGATTTTTAATGTTTTTCTTCTTGGCTGTAGGGTTGGGAACACCATATTTAATTTTAGCATTATTCAGCGGTAAGATTAAAAACTTACCACGTGCAGGATTATGGATGGAAGCCGTTAAACATATATTCGGTTTTATTTTAATCGGTATGGCAATCTATTTCTTGCTGCCTATATTACCGGAACCGTTTAAAACATATTTGCTGCCTATTTTTATGCTAATAAGTGCGGTTTATATTATGTTTTTTGATAAATCTGCAAAAGACGTTAAAGGATTTGCAGTTTTCAAATATTTCCTGTCTATACTAATAATTGCAGCGTCTGTTTATTTCTTAATTCCTTCTTCGCACGAAAAGCCGGATTGGAAGGTGTTTACGGAAGAGGAATACCAAAAATCGCTAAATAACGGCGAAAAAATAGTTATAGACTTTTATGCTGACTGGTGCATTCCGTGTAAAGAGTTAGATAAATTAACTTTTAGCGAAAAAAATGTATTAAATGAATTTAAAAATTATACGTTATATAAAGTTGATATGACACAAACACTTTCCGAAAAAAATGAAGAATTGCGTAAAAAGTTTAATATATTAGGTATGCCGACAGTTTTACTGATAGATAGTAAGGGAAAAGAAGTAAAACGCATTACAGGATTTGTAAACGCTGAGGAATTTTTAGATTTATTGCAAAAAGTAAATTAAATTAAAATACATTGATAAATGTTAAAAAAATATTATTTTAGTAGTTCAAAATCTTATCAAAATAATTGAGTTGAGTATTATGTCACAAGAGAAAGAAATATTTGAGTTAACCGAAGTGACTGTTCGTTTTGCCGGAGATAGCGGAGACGGAATGCAGTTGACCGGTTCGCAATTTAGTGATACTACGGCACTTTTCGGAAATGATTTAAACACATTACCTGACTATCCTGCAGAGATTAGAGCTCCCGCCGGAACTACTTACGGGGTAAGCGGTTTCCAATTACATTTTAGCTCGCAAGAATCTTATACTCCCGGTGATCATCCGGATGTGTTGGTAGCAATGAATCCGGCTGCATTAAAAGTAAATTTAAAAGATTTGAAACCCGGTGCAACAATAATTATTAACTCGGATTCTTTCGATTCAAAAAATTTACAATTATCCGGTTATAAAGAAAACCCGTTAGAAAACGATTCGCTTTCTAACTATAGAACTTATGTTGTTCCTATCACAAACTTAACATCAAACGCATTAAAAGACACATCTTTAGGATTAAAAGAAGTTATTAGATGTAAGAACTTTTTTGCGCTCGGATTAATGTATTGGTTATTTAGCCGCGAATTAAACGCTACGTTAGACTGGATTAGAGAAAAATTTGCAAAAAAACCTGAAATTGCAAGAGCTAATGAATTGGCGTTAAAAGCAGGTTATAATTACGGTGAACATAACGAAATATTTACTACTCGTTACGAAATTAAACCGGCACAATTACCTAAAGGCGTTTATCGTAATGTTGCTGGTAACGAAGCAACAGCTATGGGATTTGTAGCTGCTTCTTTACTTTCGGATTTACCGTTATTTTTAGGATCTTATCCTATTACTCCTGCCAGTGAAATTATGCAATATTTAAGTACATATAAAAATTACGGAGTTAAAACACTACAAGCCGAAGATGAAATTGCCGGTATAGCAAGTGCAATAGGAGCTTCATACGGCGGAAATTTGGCAATTACTACAACCAGCGGTCCTGGACTTGCACTAAAAACCGAAGCCATGGGTTTGGCGGTAATGACTGAATTACCCTTAGTAATTGTTGACGTTCAAAGAGGCGGACCAAGTACGGGTTTACCAACAAAAACCGAACAAGCAGATTTATTGCAAGCAATATTCGGTCGTAACGGTGAATCTCCTATTCCCGTTATTGCAGCGTATAGTCCAAGCGATTGTTTTTATACTGCAATAGAAGCTTGCAGAATAGCGTTAAAATATATGACCCCCGTATTAATGTTAACAGACGGTTATATTGCAAACGGTGCTGAGCCTTGGAAACTTCCGGAAATTGAAGAATTACCAAAAATAGAAGTTAAACATCGTACAGAAGTAGAAGGGTTTATGCCTTATCTACGAGACGAAAATTTAGCAAGACCTTGGGCAGTACCAGGTACACCCGGACTTGAACACAGAATTGGTGGTTTGGAAAAAGCTAATATTACCGGTACAGTAAGTTATGATTCGGATAATCACGATTTGATGTGCAAATTAAGAGATAAAAAAGTTAAAGGAATTCAAAAAGATATCCCTGATGCCGAAATAAGAGGAGATAAAGATGCCGATATTTTAGTATTAGGTTGGGGCGGAACATTTGGTGCAATTAGTGAAGCAGTTAGAAGAGTTAGAACAAGCGGCTTAAAAGTTGCTCAAGTTCACTTAAAACATATTAATCCTTTCCCTGCAAACCTTGGTGAAGTGCTAAATCGTTACAAACATATTTTAATACCGGAAATTAATTTAGGTCAACTTGTAAAAGTTATTAAAAGCGAATATTCTGTAAAGGTTAATCAGTTTAACTTAATGCGTGGTTTACCGTTGAAAGCACATGATATTGAAAATAAAATTCGCGAGATACTCGGAGGCGAAAATGGAAAATAATGTGAAAATTGATACACAAGAAATAAAATATACTGCAAAAGATTTCTCATCCGGTATTGATGTTAGATGGTGTCCGGGTTGTGGTGATTACTCGGTATTGGCACAAGTTCAGCGTACATTCCCGGATATCGGAGTTAAAAAAGAAAATATAGTATGGGTTGCCGGAATAAGATCGGAAGAGCACACGTCTGAACTCCAGTCACCGTACGTAATCT
>CALGLM010000215.1 GCA_937930275.1 uncultured Ignavibacteria bacterium | reverse complement strand
ATTGAAAATCGGGTTCATTTTTTAGGTACAATTTTGCACAAAGATTTGGATAAATATACTGCCGGTGCAGATATTGGTTTTTGTTTGATAGAAAATATTAGCATAAGTTATTATTATGCTTTACCAAATAAATTGTTTGAATATATTAATGCAAAAGTACCTGTAATTGGTTCAAATCTTCCCCAGATAAAACAAATTGTAGAAGATTATAAACTCGGTGAAATAATAGAAATTGATAATATTAGCTTCGATAAAAAGGTTGATAGAATAGTTGATTGCGTAAACAAAATGCTTTTTGATAAGCAGAAATACCTGTATTACAAAACTAATTGTGAAAAAGCTGCAGAAGAATTGAATTGGGAAACAGAATACTCAAACGCTAAAAATAGAATATTTGAAGGTATTAATTAATTTTGACTAAAATACGTATTTTATTAATAAGAATTGATAGAATAGGTGATGTTGTATTAACAACTGCTATACCCAGAGAAATTAAAAATAAGTTTCCCGATGCTTTTATTGCCGTTATGGTTCGTTCATATACAAAAGATATTTTTATTAATAATCCGTATGTTGATGAAGTGATTATTGCAGATGAATATATTAATTGTGAAAAACCAGAAGTATTAAAATATGCAGCAAAGTTGCGCAATTATAAATTTACACACTCATTTTTAATTTTGCCTAATGAAAAATTAAATTATATCATATTTCTATCCGGAATAAAAAATCGATTTGGAACCGGACATAAATTATATCAATTTATTACCGGTGTAAAAGGTTTAAGCAGAAATAAATATAATCCGCTTAGACATGAAGCAGATTACTGTATGGATTTTGCAAGGGCTATAGGAGTGACTACTTCTAATATTGATTCCGAAATATATTTATCAGAGATTGAAAAAGAAAAATCAAAAAAAATTAATTTGTTGTTAAAGAACGATAATTTGAATAAAAAAATTATCGGAATTCACACTACAAGCGGGAATAGTGCCCCTAATTTTACTATTAAAGAATACTCTATTTTATTAAACGAATTATTAAAAAAGCCGGATTATACAGTTTGTATTACCGATAATAAAATACCAAAAGAATTAGATAATATAGATAATGTTGTTTATCTTAATAGAGATAAAAGTTTGAGAGATACAATAGTTAATTTAAGTGCTATTGATTTATTAGTTTGCGCAAGTACCGGACCTCTTCATATTGCTGCTGCACTAAAAATAAAATCGGTTTCATTATTTTGCCCGTTAACGGCATGTTCTCCTAAATTATGGGGACCGGTTGGTAACAAATCAATTGAATTGATTCCTGATGCAAATTATTGTGCCGGAAACTGTCCTAAAGATCCTAAAAAATGCAAATATGAAAATGACGGAATTAAAATAGATACGATTTTACAATCAATTAACAAATTATTAATGAACTAATTGTATAAAAAGGATGTATTTGTTTGAAAAGATTTGAAAAACATATTTTTATTTGTGAAAATAGGCGAGATGCAGATAATAAACGAGGAAGTTGTGCCGAAAAGGGTTCTGCAAATTTTAAAAAAATCTTTAAAGAAAAACTTAAAGAAAAAGGGATTTTAGCTGAGATTAGACCAAATAGTTGCGGATGTTTAGACGCTTGCGAATATGGACCTGTAGTATTAATTTATCCCGAGCAAGTTTGGTATGGTAATGTAACGGAATATGATATTGACGAAATTATTGATGAGCATTTACTAAATAATAGAATAATTGAAAGATTAACAATAAAAGATTCAAGATTTAATAAAGATGGAAAATAAAATTAGAGCATTAAAAATTTTTGATATTCTTAAAAATGAATATCCGGACGTAAAACCAGCTTTAGATTATAATTCGGCTTTTGAGCTATTAATTGCCACCATTCTTTCAGCCCAATGTACTGATGAGCGTGTTAATATTGTTACAAAAGATTTATTTAAAAAATATAAATCGCCAGAAGACTATCTTATTGTTGAACAAAGCGAGCTTGAAACAGATATTTTTTCTACCGGATTTTATAAAAACAAAGCAAAAAGTATAAAAAATTGCTGTAAAGTTTTAATTGATGAATATGAAGGTAATGTACCCCAAGATTTTGATGAATTAGTAAAATTGCCGGGTGTAGGAAGAAAAACTGCGTCAGTTGTTGCAGGAAATGCATTTGGAATTCCGGCTATAGCAGTAGATACACACGTAAAAAGACTTTCTAATTTGTTGGGATTTGTTGAAACAGATAATCCCGATAAAATAGAAGAAAAACTTAAAGAGCTTTTACCCGAAAACTATTGGGTTAAATCATCGCATTGGAGATCGGAAGAGCGTCGTGTAGGGAAAGAGTGTAGATCTCGGTGGTCG
>CALGLM010000214.1 GCA_937930275.1 uncultured Ignavibacteria bacterium | reverse complement strand
AGGTCCGTAACCTTCTTTTACAGGGTCAATTTTATTAACATATCCGTCAATTCCTGCCAGTAACATTGCGGTTAAACATAAATATGGGTTTGCAGTAGCATCCGGAGGGCGGTATTCAAATCTTGTTTCTTCAGGATTTGAAATGTACTTCGGAATTCTAATTGCCGAAGCTCTATTTCCTTGTCCGTAAACCATAGCTACCGGTGCTTCAAAACCGGGTACTAATCGTTTATACGAGTTTGTGCTTGGGTTTGTAAAAGCAGATAATGCAGGACCGTGTTTTAGTAATCCCCCAATAAAATAACGACCTAATTCGTTAATATTGCCGTATTCACCGGGTTTATAGAAAGCATTTTTACCGTCCTTTTGCAAAAACATATGTAAATGCATGCCGTTACCGGGTTGATGATACATAGGTTTTGGCATAAAAGTAACATATAACCCTTTTGATTTAGCAAGGTTAAACAGAATATATTTTGCCATAACAATGTTATCGGCTGCATTTAATAAATCAAAAAATATTGTTTCTATTTCCTGCTGACCACGTTCGCCGCCTTCATGGTGGTGGTATTTTACTTCAATTCCCAATTTTTTGAAATACTTACACGCTTCGTCTCTAAAATCATCGTACAAATCGAAAGGATTAGCTGCGTGATATGCGCGTTTGTAAAATTCTTCCGCATGCTCAACTTTGTAATATGAAGTAGCGGTGCGTGTATCATAATCAACATTTGAAAAAATATAAAATTCAAATTCGGGACCCCATAACGATTTGTCCATCCCCGTAACATCCTTTAGCAGCTTTTCAGCCTGTTTTGCTAAATACCTTCCGTCTTGTAAAAATGGGGAATGGTTAGAATCTGTTAAAACTATATGGGATTGAAAACTTAATGTAGGGGTTTCTCTAAAAGGATCAATAACGGCAGTATCCAAATCGGGAATAAGGATCATATCGCTATTTTCAACTTTCTTAAAACCGTAACTGCTACCGTCAAAACCAACCCCTTCGTTAATTAATTTTTCAATCAAATTATCTCTTACAGGTAAAGAGATGTGGTGTAACTTTCCGATTAAATCAATACACTTGAGATCAATCATCTCAATATTGTTTTGCTTAATCATCGCTTCAATCATTTCAATTTTGTCTTTCATGTCATCCTCACTCAAATAGAAAAAAAAAGACGCCCAAATGAGCGTCTTAATTAAAAACCAATCTTTTAGCGTTTAAAATTTACATAATCAAGTCCGACATATTTTGCCTGAGGACCTAATTCTTCTTCAATTCTTAATAACTGATTGTATTTAGCAATACGATCTGTACGACTTGCGGAACCGGTTTTAATTTGTCCGGTATTTAATGCAACTGCCAAATCTGCTAAAGTTGTATCTTCTGTTTCACCGCTTCTATGACTTACAACGCTTGTATAACCTGCTCTACGAGCCATGTCAATTGCGTCAATAGTTTCTGTTAAAGTTCCGATTTGGTTTAATTTAATTAATATAGAATTAGCAACGCCTTCTTTAATTCCGCGAGCCAATTTTTCAATATTAGTTACAAATAAATCGTCACCAACTATTTGAATTTTTCCGCCTAATACATCTGTCATCAATTTCCAGCCTGCCCAGTCGTTTTCGTCTAAGCCGTCTTCAATTGAAATAATAGGATATTTGGCAACTAAATCTTCATAAATTTTAACCATTTCTTCAGACGTTTTTTCTGCTTTGCTGGATTTTTTAAATACATATAATCCTTTTTCAGTATTAAATAATTCGCTTGCAGCTACGTCCAAAGCAATGCTAATTTGTTCTCCGGGTTTGTAACCGGCTTTTTCAATAGCTTCAAGAATAATTTCTAAAGTTTCTTCATTTGTCTTTAAATTAGGAGCGAAACCGCCTTCATCACCGACTGAAGTATTGTATCCTTTAGATTTTAATACGGCTTTTAATGAATGGAAAGTTTCGGCACCCATTCTTAAAGCTTCAGCAAACGAGTTTGCACCATGAGGCATAATCATAAATTCTTGGAAATCTACAGTATTATCTGCATGTGCCCCGCCGTTTAAGATGTTCATCATAGGAACGGGTAATACTCCGGCTCTTACACCGCCAATATAACGATATAAAGGTAATTCCAAGCATTCGGCAGCAGCTTTAGCACATGCTAAAGATACGCCTAATATTGCGTTTGCACCCAATTTTGCTTTGTTAGGTGTTCCGTCTAATTCAATTAAAGTTTGGTCAATTTCAACTTGTTCTGCCGCATCCATATCTAATATTGCATCAGCAATAATTTCATTTACGTTATCAACTGCAGTTAAAACACCTTTACCTAAATAACGACCTTTATCGCCGTCACGCAATTCAACTGCCTCGTATTCACCGGTTGAAGCACCGCTTGGTACTGCTGCTCTTCCGATAACACCGGATTCTAATACAACTTCTACCTCTACGGTAGGGTTTCCGCGTGAATCTAATATTTCACGTCCTCTAACATCAACTATTGTAGTCATTTTATTTCTCCATTTTGAAAAAAATTACATCTTATAAGGTAAAAAAAAAAGGTCAATTTTACAAGAGATACAATTTTCACTTAATCGATTATTTTTTTTATATCTTTATCTTTTCCTAATACAATTAACACATCGTTACTTTCCAATACTGTAGTTGCAGTAGGAACTCCGTAAATTCTTTCTTTGTAGCTTGTATCGCCGTTATCATCAGATTTTATTTCATATCTTCTTTTTATTGTAATCAAATTTATATTGTATCTAATTCTTAAGTCAATTTCTTGAAGTGATTTTCCTACAAATGCAGACGGAGTTTTTATTTGTACAATATTATAATCATCACCTAATGGGAAATAGTCTAAAACTTCTTGATTTATTAAGTTAAAAGCAACTTTACTTGCAATTTCTAATTCGGGATTAATTATTTGGTGAACCCCCAATTTAGTTAATATTGTTTCCTGAATTTTAGAATTAACTCGGGCAATTACTTTTTTTACTCCCATTTGTAACAGTAAAACACTTGTTAAAATAGTACTTTCAAAATTTGTACCTATTGATACAATTGCAGCATCTACATTATCTATACCTAAAGCTTTTAATGGTTTTACTTCTGTTGCATCCAGTCTTGCTGCATATGTAACTTTATCTTTAATTTCTTCAATAACTTCCATGCTTTGGTCAATTGCAATTACCTCTGCTCCTCTTTCAGCCAGTGATAGGGCAATGCTATATCCAAAATCACCTAATCCTATTACTGCAAATTTTCTATTCATTTAATTTCCTCTATAAAATTGAGATATTTTCTTCGGGCAAATCATAACTTGGGGCTTCTTTAATTTTTAAGATTGAGAATAAGAAAGCTAACGGTCCTACACGTCCGATAAACATCATTAATATTAAAATTAACTTTCCTGCATCGCTTAAATTTCCCGTTATTCCTCTCGATAACCCTACCGTACCGAAAGCGCTAAATACTTCAAAAGCAGTATCTCTTAAACTTGTATCATCCGTAATTGCCAAACCTAAAATTCCGAGCGTAATAATTGAAATACTGAAAAACGATTTTATTAAGCCACGTAATAAAGTATCTTTTGGTATAGTTCTGTTTTTATATGTTACGCTTTTAGCGTTTCTTAAAATTGCAAGCGAGCCAAAAATAATTAATGCAAACGTAGTTGTTTTAATACCGCCGCCTGTACCTCCGGGAGAAGCACCTATAAACATTAATATACAATAAAATATTGTCGTTGCGGTCGAAATTTTTGTAAAATCAATTGTATTAAATCCTGCCGTTCTTGTTGTTACGGATTGAAAAAACGAAGCATGCAATTTTTCAAATGTTGTCATATTTTTTAATGTGCCGTTATACTCAAGTCCGTATGTTGCAAGTGTACCAATTACAATTAATACTAAAGTTGTAATTACCACAATTCGGGTTTGCAAACTAAATTTAGTTCTGATTTTTTTAGTTCTAATTTGCCACGATTCTAAATTAAAGATATTCATTATCGTCCCAAAACCAATTCCGCCCAAAATAATTAAAAAGGCAATTGTTGTTGTAAATACATAATTTTTAACAACTAAGTCATCCATTAAATTACCGCTAAAAATAGAAAAACCGGCATTACAAAATGCGGAAATGCTATGAAATATAGAGATAAAAGCGGCTTGAGTAAAATTTGGTACTTTATCTTGAATACTTAAATATAAAGTAACAGCACCTATGCCTTCAATTATAAACGTAATTAAAGTTAAGTAACCAATAATTTTGGTAATTTTACCTATGTTGTCTTCTTCTAATAAATCATGCAATACTATTCTTTCTTTTATACCAAGTCCGCCGGAAAGGAATAATGCAAAAAAAGTTGTGAACGTCATTAATCCTAACCCGCCAATTTGAAATAATAGCATAATTATTATTTGTCCAAAAGGAGTATAATAAGTTGCCGTATCTACGGTAATTAAACCTGTTACGCAAACTGCACTTGTGGAAGTAAATAGAGCATCGGTAAAATTATTGCTGCCTGAAGTTGTTGCGGCAGGAAGCATTAATAACAATGCCCCGAATAATATAGTTGCCAAAAAACTTAATACAAAAAGTCGAGAAGGGTCAATTTTGGATTGAAGAATTTTATTATTATACCTAAGACCACCCAATAATAATCCTGCAACAATAAAAACTTGTGCTACAATTATGTACAAGTAGGCGATATCTTTAAACTGAAGTGCTACACCCAATGATTTTAAAATACTATTATCAAAAGCAGTTAAAACCGCTTCAATTACAATTAAGAGTATAAAAATAAATTCAAATTTATGACTAAGTAAAAAATCTCGTTTTTTATTAGTAAGAATTAATAAAATTATATTATAAAAAATAAATAAGACAAAAACAAATATTACGGCATCATGTAAAAAAGTACTTATTTCACCTTTTAATAAAAATCCGTATTCAAGCACTATAGAAAGTAAACCTATAATACTTGAAAAGCCCATAATAAATTTTAGTATTTTAGTAAGCTTCTCTTTATTCATGTAGCAAATTTTCCGATTTTAGCGCATTGTTAATATGTAAATTTATTGAGTTTTTAAGTTGATTTTCTAATAACGAATCAATACAATAAACATTTACTTTAAATTCGTACCACTTTTCCGCATAATTACTTTCAATTAAGTAAACTTCAGGTCTTTGTTTAACGTATGTGAAAGGGGATGATAAAGCAGCTTCAAATAATATCGCTTTAATAGCAGTTACTTCTAATTCTGTCGGAAAACGAAAAATTAAAGCAATCTGTTTTTCTTTTTCGCCTTTATTTATATTTTTTATTACGGAGTTTAAAAAATATGAGTTGGGAAGATGAACCTCACATCCGGCTTCAGTTATTATTTGGGTTGTTAACCAATTTATTCGTTTTACTTTTCCCGTAGTATCTTTTACCGAAATAAAATCGTTAATTTCAAACGGATTTTTTAATGAAATGTAAAAGCCGCCGACAATATTTTTAAACACTTCAATAAAAGAAATGCCGATAAATATTATAGATAATAACACAAATATTAATATTAATTCAGTAGTGTTACTAAATAATTGATACAGTAACAAATATGCAATGCCGGACCACAAAAATATTTTAAGTATAGTAACTGCTCGGGCAATAAAAATGTATTCTTCTCTTATTTTTTTGTTCTTACGTATTGCATCAAGTATTTTGTTTATAATAATAGCTATTACGATAAAAAATAAGATTCTGAATAAAGTCCAAAAATTAATATATTTAAAAATGTTTAAGGATTCAATTTCGTTATTAATTGAATTTGAATTTATTTCGGTAGCTTTAAATACCGGTACTTTTATAGTATCAAAATATTTGTATATTTTTTGCGGTATTGTAGTTTCGGTTTTAACAACAGTATCTTTAACTGTTACCGAATCACTAATACCTGTTTGGGCATAAGCACATGAATATATTAAAATTAAAAATATTAAAAATTTCTTTTTCATAAATTAGATTAAGTTTCTTTTTAGTAATTCCGATTCAATTATTTTATAAACAAATTTATTAATGAAGTATTTATCACTATTAAGGTCAATTTTATCACGATATATAAGTTCAAGGTTTGATAAATAGTTTAATCTTGTTTTTATTTCTCTTAAATCAGTAAATAACATTTCCGAAATTTCCGTATCTGCCAGCCAACCGTGCCTAAAAATAATAGAAAGAATAATAAAATAATCGGAATTCAGTTCGTCAAATATTCTTAATGAAATTCTATGAGGAGGACGCATTATTAATTTGTTATTTTTAATGTCATCTATAGAGATTAACCAATAATACATTGCCGAAATAATATTACCTTCGGCATATTCTTCAAGTTTATCAAAAAATTCTTTAGCAAGTTCTTCTTGTTGAATTACTTTCGATTTAATATTAAAAAATTTACTTTTCAATTTATAAAAATCAGATACTCTAAACTCTAAGTCAAATCCTGTAGCATTATGCCTGCTAAGTAATATTGAGCGAATATCCTTTTTATGAAGCAAGTTTGTAAATATTTTTTCCGTAAATATTTCGTTCAATCCGAAATTTGCTGAATAAAAATCCCACACATATTTTCCGCCTGTACAAATCCAAAAAGTATTGTGCTGAGTTTGAGCTAAAATAGATTTAAATAATAATAAAGCATCATATCCGTTGTGTTTACGTAAATAAAGTTTGCCGATATTTTCTATTAAAAATATTCGTTTGTTAGATTTATCGTTTAATTCTGCAATTAATTCTTCTTTGGTAAGCTGTTTTGTAAAGCCAAGTAATTTGCTAAATAGTAAAAGTAGCCCTGAAGCAGTAGTAACCGAATCGGAAAGTTGATGGTGTATGGTTTCAACATCTTTTAATACTATGTTTTTTATAGTATTAATCAAACTTTTTTTGCCGCTCCCCGGCTCACCAATAATTACTAAAGAAGAAGGTTTATTTTCGTAATGTTTATTAAAAGCATTTTTTACAAGTTCAATAAACTTATCGCGACCTATAAAAAAGTCGCTTGTTTCCAACGGTGCTCCGTCAAAAAGTTTACGGTAGATAAATGGCAAATTTGCAAGTTTTTTTTCGTTTGAGTATATCGAGGTTGTAGCAATTATTGTTTCAGGCTCTTTTTTTACTCCGGCATATACTAAAAATTTTAATACAAAATCTTTTAGATAAACTTGGTAATGACGTAGCAAATTTAAATAAAACTTTTTAATGCCAAATTTTAATGTATTTAACGAATTTTGTAATTTTCTGCTAACATCGGTATTTTTATCGCTTTCAAGTACTTTTTTAGATGAACTTTGAGATGACCTATAATCGATAATTCCGTTTATTTCGGAAATAATAATTTTTACTTTTTCGTGTATTTTTTTTGTCAAATTTTGGTCTAATCTAAATACTTCTTCTTCTAATTGATTCGTTTTAATTTTTAATTTGTCAAATAACGACTCAATGATTTCTTTTATAATTACAGGCTCAGTCTCTTCTTCAGATTTCTCCAATTCTTTACTTGCGGTTTGTAAGTGATACTCTGCAATTGAAAAAATATTTTTAATTTCAAGTACGCTAAGGTTTAAATAATTTATTAAAAGTTCGTTTACTTCACCAATTTCACGAGGTAATTTATATTCTAATAAATCTTTTGCAGAAAGTCGTATTGGTATCGATTTTAGCTCAATAAATCCGGGTAATCTATCAACTAATATTAAATCATTTTCTTTAAGAAGCAGTAAGTTTTCGGGAAGGCTTCTTGCAATTTTGCTAAAATTTTTCATTAAATCTTCAATTAGCAAATTAAATTTTTTGCTTTTCCTTAAAAGTTCAAGTGCATTTAAGTGTTTTGTTAACGAATCGTGCAATAATAGTAAATTGGCTTTATCAACAGCCGACTTATAATCCAATTCGTTGCTTTTTAATCCGTTATTTAGTTGCCTAATTTTGGAATTAGTTTCCGTAATAAGACTCTTTAAATGGTGGTTAATTTCGTTAACAATTTGACCCAACGATAGGTTAATAACGGTATTTAATTGTGTTTGAAGTTTGTAAATAATTGCCGATTTTTGAAACAATCCTAAAAAGCCGAGGTAATAATTAATCCAATATCGAATTGTTTCCAAAGCATTTTCGCGGGCTGTTTCTCCTAATAAATATACTTTGCTGTATTTATAGTTTATAGGCGGAGTATCCAAACCGGCAATTTTGTTTATTGTGTTAACTAAATTATTAAACGGATTAGCCAATGCATAACGCAACCTATTGCTTATCTGATTTCCGGTTTCATTAATCTCGTCTTGAATTGATGTTATTTCATTAATAAATCTATTATGCAGCTCTTCAAACTTATCATAAATAATATTAGACAAAGCCGGATTGTCTTTTTCTTCATCCAATAACTTTATAAGTTCGTTTAGGTTTATTATTTGATCGTCAAATAGTTTTTTTATTTGTCTTAGAGTGTTAAGGCGTTCAACCCCGACTAAATTTACAGTCTCTAATATTTCGTTAGCAGATTGCCCGAGCAAGTAATATTTAACTAAATTTTTATAATGTAAATTAATATAAATTGAATAATCTTTTTTGAATATACCGATAGCGAAGAATTTAAAAGTGTACCATAATTTTAATAGTCTAAGTTTAAATCCGTTTCCTTTTTTTATTTTTAAGTTTGATTTATTTACTTTTAAATCAACTTCATCAAAAAGGGTATCTGTTAAATCGCTAAGAGAGTGAAAAATATCTTTAACCAAAGGTTCAAGTAATAGTATCTTCTTTTCAATATTCTTTCTATTTTCGGTTAAATTTTGATAAAGATTTATTGTCCTTTCTTCCGAGCCAAGCAATTCGTTTTTAATAGAAGCATATGATAAGTTTTGATTAAGTATTTTATTTTTAATTTTTATATATTCGTCAGTATAATATTCTGTAATCTCAATTATTAATTCGGCAGATTCTTCGCTTCTGCTTAAAATAAACTTTTTTTCAAAATTGCTGAAAATGGTATTTAGTTCAAAAAGTATTTTATATAGCGATTTATTAACGTTGCTATCGTCTATATTAGGTTCAATAAATTTTATACGTGTTTTGTTTATTTTTGCAAGTTTAGTTTTTTCTTCTTCAAGTGCTTCAACAGGTCTTTCTGTTGTTGGTTCGTTAAGTCTTTTTAAACTAAAGTAAATTCCTAATTTATAAAGTATGGGGCTTACAATAGCGTTTATAAAAAGTATGGGTAAAAGTAAATTTTTTATAAGAGTAATTTCTTTTGCGGCATTATCATAATAGCTTATAATAAAAAGAGCTGTTAACCCTATAGTTAAAAATGAGGTTAAATTTAATATTGAAAATTTTTTATCTAAGTTAGCAAATAAAGAGGTAATTTTTAAACTTAATATTTTAAATAAAATAGAAGCAGTAAAAATTATTAATGCTGCGTAAAATAAATTATTTGTATCAGGAAAATTGGTTTGAGAGATAAATAGTACAAAATAAAGAATTAAAAGCGGAGCAAGTATTTTATTAGACGAAGTTTTGAACTGTTCAATATCCGATAAGTAAGTGCTTAATATTATTCCGGATGTTAAAAAGGTTATAAAAATATTTAAATCTAAAATGCGGCAAGCTTCGCTACCTAATACTATTAATGTAACAATAAAAATTAAAATTTCGCTTTTTACATACTTTGTATATAGTAAAGTAACGCCCGAAATTAAAGTACCCATTAATACGGATAAAAGTACACTTAAACCAAAAGAAAAATTGAAGTTTAATAAAAAATTGTTGTTACTGATTGAGTAAATTACAACGATAACAAAAAATAGCAAATACGTAAAAAGCTCTTTTGCAACCGTAATTGTATTTATAAAAGTAACTGACTCTGAATCTAAATTGGATTCGTTGCATAAAGAATAGTTAAATTCAAACGAAGTATTGAAAAGAAAAACAGCCGTAATAACAGAAATAAGAATTATTTGAGTTAAAGAAAAAAGAGAAATATTTACAAAATAAATTAACGAGAAGAAAATAACGGGAGTAAATAAAAACAAAATAAAAAAAGTAGAAATAAGAAAATTTTTTATAATATAGTTTTTAACTTGATTAAGACATTTTGTTTTTAATGACAGACCGATTAAAATAGAAAACAAGCTTATTGTAATATTATTAATTAAACCAAGTTTATTAACAAACTCTTCGTTTACAATCGGTTTAATACTATAAGCCGGTATTAAATGTTCACCAAAAATTAAACCTGCTGCTGCATATCCCAAAATTTTTGAAAGACCTAACGTTCCGGTCAATTCGCCTAATGTAGAAGCAGTTAGAATAATGAAGCCTAATTTAACCAAAGTAATAATAAAATGTAGGTCTTCACCAATAGGCACATTACTTACCAATATTAAAATTGTATATAATAGGGCTATTACTAAAATTCGTCTAAAAAAACGTATCATAAAGTTTTACTTTTTATATCGTCAAAATCAATTAAGAAATTTTTTGTTTTAATAAATCCGTAAATATTAAAAATTACTACAGAAGATAAAATAGCCGTAATAACAAAAGGAATAATTGCAGAAGGATATAAGAAGTAATATTCCACTGCCATACCGCATAATAAAATATCAGTTGATTGTAAACCATATCCCGAAGATTTGGGAATAGATTGCTCTCCTTTTAATGCTGCAAAAGTAAAATATCCCGCAAGCATTTTTGAAGTAAATCTAAGAAGCATAAATATAATAATTACGGCAAAAAAGTAATATATAGAAGCAGGCACCCAAAAAATTCCTGCAAAAATTACAATTAAAACACTAATCGGTTGGTTAATTTTTTCAAATACGCTTAATATGCCGTCACCAATTTTGGAAACATTTGTTAAGATTGCCCCTACAATAAATGTGATATAAATAGGAGACAATTTTAATAAAAATGCAACGCCTACACTAAATAAAACAATTCCGATTAATGCAATATAAATTTTGTTTTCGTCTTTTTCGTTACCTAAAAACAAAAAGAATAATAAACCCATTATTGTCGCAAAAAACAAGCTTAAAACCACCCATTCAATTTGGGTAAAATTTAATATTTGAATGTTTCCGAATCTAAAAATTGCAAATAAAAAACCGTAAAATATAATCCCGAAATTAAATGTTATATACGAGCTGTTAAAAAAGAGTTTTGATAGGGGACCCACAAGATTTAATTTTTCAGTTATATTGCTTATAAAACTATGCGAAGTTATAGCCGATGCTATTGCTAAAATATACGCACCGCTTAAAAGAATAGGTAAATTGTAGCCGTTAAAAAAAAGCATGTATAACGGAATGAAAGAGAGTGCCCCGACAACTAAAAATGCAAAAAAGAACTCAAAGAAAGAAAGAAGCCAATCGGCTTTTTTACATTCACTAAGTTTATTTACCTTAAATTTTAAACCTGTTATTAATCCGTAAAACCCTAAAACTAATAAAACACCCGGTTTTATTTGGTAAATAATATCCGGATTGAGTAAAATAGGAATTTTAATATTAAAAAATTGGTTTAATTTTGTCGAAAAGGAAGGATTTATTAATATTCCGGCAATAATATATTCAATTCCTATAAATAAATATTGTGTTTTACGAAGGCGAATAATAAATAAATGTGTTGCCAAATAGCCAAAAAGAAAGACCACTAACAATAACATTAATGGGGTCATATAAAATGCCTGTTTTAATAAAAAACTATATAAGTTAACATTTTTTTACTTAATTACAAAAAACTTTTATTTTAAATATTAAATTTAAGTGTTTATATTTACTAATAAAAATAAAATTTAAAGCGGAGTAATATTTTATTGAACACTAAATTTATTGTAAAAAATGAAATATATTTAAACAAAGGAAGGGATAAAAATATATTTTACAAACATCCTTGGGTTTTTTCGGGAGCTTTACAACGTTTAAAAGGGGATATTAAAAACGGAGAACCAATATTTGTTAAATCGTTTGATAATAAATTACTCGGAATAGGAAGCTTTTCTTCCCGTTCGCAAATAAGTATAAGAATGTGGACATTTGGAGAAGAGGAGTTTACCGAAAATTATTTTTTAAAAAAAAAGATCGGAAGAGCGTCGTGTAGGGAAAGAGTGTAGATCTCGGTGGTC
>CALGLM010000213.1 GCA_937930275.1 uncultured Ignavibacteria bacterium | reverse complement strand
AGATTACGTACGGTGACTGGAGTTCAGACGTGTGCTCTTCCGATCTAAAAACATGCTGTAGGAGAAGGAGTATATACCGAAAAATCGACAGTTATAAACAATGTTCGCCATTATAACGCACTTAAGCGAACCGTAGAGTATCTTGATTCGGCTAAAAATTCAATATACCAAGAAATGAGCGGGGAGTTTATTGCGGTTGATTTGCGCAATGCGATTGACTCGTTGTCTGAAATTATCGGGATTGTTACTACAGATGATATATTAAACAATATATTCGATAAATTTTGTATCGGAAAATAATTTTAAGTTTCACGTGAAACATTAAGAAAACATAAATAAGTTTTCACGTGAAACATTAAGAAAACATAAATAAGTTTTCACGTGAAACAAAAATATTAAAGAAAATAAGTTTCACGTGAAACGAAAGGAATAAATGAGATATTTTGATGTAATTGTAGTAGGCGGCGGTCATGCCGGTATAGAAGCTGTATATGCTGCAGACAAAATGGGGTGCAGTGTTGCCGTTGTTACTATGGATAAAAACGGTTTTGGCAGAATGAGTTGTAACCCTGCTATAGGCGGTAGTGCAAAGGGGCATCTTGTGCATGAAATTGATGCCTTAGGCGGAGCAATGGGGTTTTTGGCAGATAAAACCGGAATACAATTCAGAATTTTAAATAGAAGTAAAGGTCCGGCTGTTTGGGCAGGGCGTTGTCAATCTGATAGAGAATTATATAGTCAAGCTGCCTCGGAATTTGTCGCTTCATTACCACGTACTACAATAATTGAAGATTCGGTAATTGAAGTAATAGAAGATAATAAACAGGTGGTTGGTGTAAAAACGCTTAAGGGAGAGGAGATAAAGTGTAAAACTGTTGTTGTTTGTTCAGGTACATTTTTAAATGGATTAATGTACACGGGCTTAAATAAAACAGTTGGGGGAAGATATGGTGAACAGGCTTCGGTTGGCTTAACCGAGTCTTTGGTTAACATGGGATTTGAAGCCGGAAGACTAAAAACGGGAACGCCGCCGAGATTGAATAGAGATACAATTGATTATTCTGTTTTAGAAGAACAACCCGGTGATGAAAACCCGGAACCATTTTCTTTGTTAACTGATAAATCGAAATTCCCGTATTTACCTCAAATAAGTTGCCATTTAACTTATACCGATAATAATGTTCACGATATTCTTAGATTGGGGTTTGATAGAAGTCCTCTTTTTACCGGAGTGATAAACGGAGTAGGTCCGAGATATTGTCCTTCAATTGAAGATAAAATTGTTAGATTTTCGGAAAAACCAAGACATCAACTGTTTTTAGAACCGGAAGGATTAAATACAAACGTTGTTTATATTAACGGTTTTTCTTCTTCGTTACCGGTGGATATACAGTATAAAGCATTAATTAAAATTCCCGGATTAGCTAACGTAGAAATGTTAAGACCTGCATATGCTGTTGAATATGATTATTTTCCTCCGTACCAGGTGGATTTAACCTTAGAAACAAAACTTATAAAAGGACTATATTTTGCCGGTCAAGTTAACGGTACAAGCGGATATGAAGAAGCTGCTGGTCAAGGTTTAATAGCCGGAATTAATGCGGCATTAAAAGTTCAGAACAGAGGCGAGTTTGTCTTAAAACGTTCCGAATCTTATATAGGTGTTTTAATTGATGATTTGGTCGGTAAATCTACTGATGAACCATACAGAATGTTTACTTCAAGAGCCGAACATCGATTACTATTACGACAAGATAATAGTGATAGAAGACTAATGGAATATGGTTACTCCTTAGGTTTAGTGCAAGAGGATATTTACAAAGAGTTTAAAAAACGCGAAATTTTAATCGGAAAGGCAAAAGAGCTTTTCGGAAAAATTAAAGTAACTCCGGATTCTTTTAATAATGCATCGCAAGATATGGGGAAAATTGAAAATTCCGAAACAATAAACAAGCTTGTTAAACGACCTGATACTAAATTGGAAGTTTTAGTTTCGCTTGTAACGGAGACCGATAAAGAAGAAATAGAAGAAATAATTGAAGATAAAACAGTAATGGAACAAGTTGAAATTGAAATGAAATACGAAGGGTATATAAAACGTCAACAAGAAATTATTGAAAGATTTGAAAAACTTGAGAACGTACAAATTCCGTTAAATTTTGATTTTGGGAAATTACACTCAATTTCGACAGAAGGGAGAGAAAAATTAGGTAGAGTAAAACCACGCTCAATCGGTCAAGCTTCCCGCATTTCAGGGGTAACACCTTCCGATATTTCGGCGTTGCTAATATATTTAAAGAACTAAGGAGACAGACTTGTGGATTTAATTGAACAGTATTTAAGAGAGTTGAAAAGCTTGTTTTGGGAAAACAACATATCTCCGGATATATCCCAGATTGAAAGATTGGCAAATTATGCCCAACTTGTTGTACAAAAAAACGAAGCTATTAATTTAATTTCGCGAAAAGATACCGAGCACATTATCGAAAATCATTTGTTTATGTCTGCTTTGGTAACTAATTTTATTTCCGAAAAAGCAATGCGTTATTTAGATATTGGTACTGGGGGAGGTTTCCCGGGAATTCCGATTGCAATTTTACGTCCTTTGTTAAGGGGAGTTTTAGCCGATTCTACAGGAAAAAAAATTGATGCTGTTTCTGAATTTATAAGAAAATTAAAATTAAGTAATGTTAAAGCTGTAAACGACAGGGTAGAAAGTCCCGAGTTTATTGAAACATATAAGGAAAGTTTTGACCTTTTTGTAAGTCGTGCTACCGTGCCGGTTATTGTGCTAATTAGATATGCTTTGCCTTTAATGAAAGAAAAAGCAAAAATATTAGCATTAAAAGGGGGCGATGTTGATGAAGAAATAAGAACTGCCGAAACAAAATATAAGTCAAAAATTAAAAAAGCAACCGTTGTAGATTTGAAATATAAACCGTCTAATACAAGAAACGAAAAAGATAAAAAATTAATAATTTTGGAATTAATGAGATGAGTAAAACAAGTAAAGAGTTATTTGAAGAAATTGCTAAGTTGACAACCGAACAGCGAAATCCGAAATCTATGGATATTGATGCACGAAGTACAGCCGAGATATTACAAATTATTAACGATGAAGATAAAAAAGTGCCGTTAGCAGTTGAAGCAGAACTCCCATATATTGAACAAGCGGTAGAAATAATTGTAAAAGCTATTAAAAACGGCGGACGTTTATTATATTTCGGAGCGGGCACCAGCGGTCGATTGGGTGTTGTGGATGCAAGTGAATGTCCTCCTACTTTCGGTACTCCTTACGGAATGATTGAAGGATACATTGCGGGGGGTCGAGAAGCAATGTTTCGTGCACAAGAAGGTGCCGAAGATTTTGAAGAAAACGGAGCCAAAGAAGTTGTTGATGCACAAGTTACTGATAAAGATGTTGTTTGCGGAATTGCGGCAAGCAGAAGGACTCCGTATGTGGTAGGAGCAGTTAAAAAGGCAAAAGAACTTGGAGCAAAAACTTTATATGTAACCTGTAACCCACGTTCGGATTTTGATTTGGACTTTGTGGATGTTGCAATTTGTCCTTATGTTGGTCCCGAAGTAGTTATGGGTTCAACACGAATGAAAAGCGGAACAGCCCAGAAGCTTGTTCTAAATATGTTAACTACTACTACTATGATACGTATGGGCAAGGTTTACGAAAACATGATGATTGATCTTCAAATGACTAATAAAAAGCTTGTAGAGCGGTCTAAACGAATTGTAATGACTATTACAGGCTTAAATTATGACGAAGCGGGAAAATACTTGGCAGAAGCTGACGGACACGTTAAAACAGCTTTGGTGATGATTAAAGCAGGTGTTAATGCAGTAGAAGCTCGCTTACGTTTGGAAAAAGCGGACGGATTTGTAAGACAAGCAATACAAGGTGTTTCTAAAACTAATTAATAGTTTAATTTGGAAAATGAAGTTTTTTTAAGGTATCCGGCTAATCGGGATATACTATTTGTTATAGGTGCGGGTGCTTCGCATGCAGATGAAGTGCCTCTCCAAAAACATCTTTTACCTATGATTGTAGGTAATCAAAATAAAGAAATTCAAAATTCCGAAATAGGTAAAATTGTAATAAAATTTATTAATCAAAATTTTTATTACAATATCGAAAAAGATATTTTCCCTCCATTAGAAGCGGTTTTTGGTTTTTTAGACCACTTTATTTTACATGACGAATCACTTAACGAAGAATATAACAATAGAACGTTAAGACTTATTAAAGAATATTTAATTAAGCTAATTTATTATGTCGTTGATTTAAAAACGGGGAAAAAAAGCAAATATTATAATTTGTTTTGGGAAATGATTGAAAAATATAATAACAACGTTTCTATATTAAATTTAAATTATGATACGCTGTTGGAACAGGCTTTTGACACTCTGTTTCATAAAAAAAGGTTTATAGATTATTGTATTCCTTTTATGAATTATGAGCCGATTGAAGCACTTAAACAATATAATTATTGGGTAAATCCTCGTGAACCCGTTAAAGTAGATAAATCGATAACACCTTACTCTTATAAAATATTAAAACTACACGGCAGTTTAAATTGGAAATATTGTAATTGTTGTAATCAAGTATTATTAACTCCTTGGGATAGAAAAATTGATTTAAACAAAGGAATTTTTTTAGGTTATACTTATCCGGATAACGAAGAGTACGAATATTTTTGCCCCTTGGATAATACAGAATTTAATACACTTATTCTACCTCCTTCAAATATTAAAACTTTAACTCATCCTATAATTTCTCAATTATTTGCCGAAGCAGCACGAGAAATTAGGAAAGCAAAAAAAATTGTGTTTATCGGTTATTCTTTATCACATACTGATATTCATATAAAAGCTCTTTTTAAGAAAAACATACATAATCAATCAAAGATTGTTGTTGTAAACACAAAAGATAATAACTTATTTAAGGCAAATTATATACCTCTTTCAAAAAAAATAGAATTTGTTTCGTCAAGTTTTCAAAATTTAGTTGAAAACGAAAATTTAATTAAAAGAATTTTAACGGTTTAGCATGAGTTTGTTTTTTGGTGTTTTGGGTAATATAACCGATGAAGAAAACAAATTATTAAGCAGGTACTGCGATAATTTATGCGAAATTAAAATTCCGAACGGGTATTTATATATACGACAAAAAGACCTTAACATCTATTATAAGATAGAAGAAAATTTTGGCTTTGTAATTAGCGGAATAGGGTTGGAAGCAAACCAATCTGAATTTAAAAAGTTAAATGTCGATAGTTGGAAAAAATATGTTATCTCTCCTTTTACCGTAAGTTTTCCGGACGGTCATTATTGCGGAATTTCTTGGATTAACAATAAAGTCTTTTTATTTAACGATATTTTAGGAATAAAACACCTATATATTAAAAAGGATAAAGGTAAAATTTATTTTAGTAATAACTTACAAACAATAAAATTTTTAACAAAAAGTTATCAAATAAACTATACTGAATTTTTTTCCGCATGGTTTTTAAATGCAAAAATAAATTACGAACCTATTTTATTAGGAATTGAAAGAATAAACGGAGTATCGGAATTTAGGGGGGCTTTGCAGATTAACAAGGTAGAACATGAATGGATACCTAATTTTAATGCTAAAGTTACAATTAATGATTTTAATTTAATTTTAGAAAAACTGATAAATTTTGGATTAAATGAGTTTGACACTTTAAGTTTGGGTTTAACCGCGGGTTTAGATAGCCGTTTACTTTTATCATATTTACTAAAATCCGGAAAAAACAATTGGATAACTCACACATTTGGTGGGAGCAATTTGCCCGATGTTATTTATTCAAAAAACATATCGTCAAAATTAGGTTTTAATCATAAAATTTATGATTACGAAATACCGAAAAAAGAAAATCTAATTAAAATTCTATCAAAGTATGTATCTTTTACAAATATTGTAATACCGGTAAGCGAGACAATACAATTTGGAATGCATGAAAGGTTTGGTGATAATAAAACACTAACGGCTGACGGCAGTTATGGTGAAACATACCGTAGGCAAATGTTAAACAGACTGCTTATTTCCGGAAAAGAAGCAATTTATAAAAAGGATTACCGAAAGATTGCCGAATACATAAAAAGCAGCCGTCCAAATATTTTTAATGATAACTTTAAGCAAAAAATAGATAGTTCAATTTATGAATCTATTGTAAAAATATTTGAATTGATGCCAAGTTTACGAGATATTAGTTTAGAAAATTGGTTAGATATATTTGCAATAAAAATTAAAATGCCAAATACAACTGCATTTAGTCAACATTGTTTGGATACGATATGCACCGCTTTAACATTATTTTTACAACCGACATTATTAAAGGTAGGAATTTCGCTTCCATTGGAAGATAGAATTAACGGAAAAATGTTTAGAGAATTAATTTATAATAATGCACCAATTTTAAAAACGTTTCCTTTAGTTAAAAACAACTATTCATATCCGTATAATTTCGGTAATAAAGCTTCTTATGTTTATACTAAAATTAAATCGAAAATTTTAAAAAATTATGAATGGAAACTTAACGAAACGATTTTAGATTTGAGTAAAGATTATTTATTAAACAGCATTAATCAAAAAAATTTTAATGAGAACGATATATTAAATCGGCAATTAATTACAGATTCAGTTAACAGCTATTTTAAAGGAAATAAGCAGTATAAACACGTAGTAGAATGGTACTTAACTTATAACTTGGCAATAGATGAAATTTAGGAAATTAATAGTGTATTCATTAATTTAAATTAAATATGCACTTATAAAAGATTATACCTAAAGCTTCAAATACGGTAATTATGGTTTACTAAAATAATTTTAACTATTCAACACTTTTAACATGTCGTTATGTATAAGTTTGTTTGTTGCCAAAATTTGTTTATCGTAAATGTTAATGGGGTTGTTATTAAAATCAGAAGTTAGTCCCCCTGCTTCCTCTACAAGTAGTTTTCCTGCAGCAATATCCCAAGGTTTTAGATTGATTTCCCAAAAGCCGTCAAATACACCGGATGCAACATAACACAAATCAATTGCGGCTGAACCAAGTCTTCTAATTGCACGACTATTAACAAGAAAATTATTAAATTTTTCTATGGCATTATTTGGATCTTCTTTTAAATCGTACGGAAATCCGGTAACTAAAAAAGCAGTTGGTAAATTATTACCGGTACTAACTTTAATTATTTCCTCGTTTTCGTATGCTCCGTTATTAAGTTCGGCAGAGTAAAGAGAATCTCGCATAACATCGTAAACAACTCCCCATGTAGTAACGCCTTTGTATTGAAGTGCTATAGAAACCGAAAAAATAGGTAAACCGTGAGCAAAATTTGTGGTACCGTCAAGCGGGTCTATTACCCAAAGATAATCACCGCCGGTTTTAACGTTTCCGCTTTCTTCGGAAAGAATACCGTGAGTAGGAAATTCTTTTTTAATAAAATCAATGACACATTTTTCGCTGGCTTCGTCTATTGAAGTAACAAGGTCAATTTCGCTGGATTTATATTTAATTGTATAATTTTGTTTAAATCCTTTTCTAATAATATTACCCGCCTCTTTTGCTATATAAGTAATTTTATCTAACATACTAATTCCTTTAAAATAAAAAAGATGTACCAAATATACAAACTTGGTACATCTTCTAAAAATAATAATAATTTATCTTCTTCCGCGTGCTATTTCGTCAAGTCTGTTTATTCTTTCTTCAACCGGCGGATGTGTTGAAAACATTTTCATCATTGCTTTGCCGGAAAAAGGACTAACAATAAACATGTGAGCAGTAGAAGGATTAGCATCCATAGGAAATCGTTGATTAATATTATGTAGCTTAGCTAAAGCGCTTGCCAAAGCTAAAGGCTTACCGCTAATTCTTGCTCCGCCTTCATCTGCACCAAATTCACGACTACGGCTAATTGCAAGTTGAATAAGAACAGCTACAAGGGGTGCTAAAATCATTAATGCCAAATCGTAAAAAGCATTACCGTCATCCCTGTCACTGCTTCTTCCGCCAAACATTGCAGCCCAACCTGCCATACGGGCAATAAAAGTTATAGTACCGACAAGAGTTGCAGTAATAGTACTGATTAGAATATCTCTGTTTTGTACGTGAGCCAATTCGTGAGCCATTACGCCTTCAAGCTCGTCTCTATTTAAAATACGCAAAATTCCGGAAGTTGCAGCAACAGCGGCATTATTTGGGTTTCTACCTGTAGCAAAAGCGTTAGGTGTTTCGTCGTTAATAACATAAACTTTAGGCATAGGCAAATTTGCCTTGTTTGCAAGTTTTTCAACTACATCATATAAAAGGGGAACTTCGGCACGTGTAACTTGCTTTGCGCCGTACATAGTAAGTACAATTTTATCACTAAACCAATAAGAACCAAAGTTTAGTGCAATTGAAAAGAAAAAAGCTATCATTAATCCGCTCTTTCCTCCTAACAATGACCCTACAAGCATAAACAATACCATCATCAAGGTCATCAAAAATACAGTTTTTATACCGTTCATTTTATCCTCTTTAATATTTTAATTTTAAACATAACTACTAAATATAAGTTCCGAATTAAGTAAATTATAGGGAAAAACAAATTTTTTTACCTAAATATAATTGACAATTGTATAAACTATTATTATTTTGAAATAAAAAAGGCAAAGATAATGTATAGCGCATTAGAATTAATTAAAGAATTGATAAGTAAAATAATACATTCGGCAATTTTGGTCAAATTGTCCGATAATAGTATTGTTGCTTATAATAGTGCTGCGACAAAACTTTACCCATCATTGGTACAAGAGGACTTTTTTGATAACATCCAAAATATTGAAAAAACAAAACTTAATAAATTTATAAAATCAGACTTACATAAAACCGAATTTGAAAAATACTCTTTAACCAAATACTTAATCTCAGACAGTATTTACCTACTAATTGAAAACAAAGGAGAAATTGAATTATCGGAAAAAATTCAGTCAGATATAATTTTAAATAGTTCTAATGATTTAATAATAATATCGGATGATGAAGGAATAATAAAATTTATTTCGGAAAATTGCGATATGTTTATCGGGTTTACAAAAGACGAAGTGATAAATACGTGTTTTTATAATTTATTACTTCCTGGCGAGCTGGAAAGGCTTGATAAATATGCAATTGAAATTGTCAATTACGGTAAACCGACTTCTATTGATTTAAAATTTAAACATAAGGACGGAAGAACGGTATATTTAGATACGATAAACTCAATATTGCCCGATGATGATCCCGAAAACAATAAAAGATATCTATCGATTGCACGCGATATTACTGAAAAGAAAAGAGAAGAAAACCTATTTAAAGCAAGATTAAAAATTCATGAATTTGCTAAAAATGCACAGATTAAAGAAATATTACAAAAAACTTTGGATGAAGCCGAAAAACTTACGAATAGTAACATTGGATTTTATCATTTTGTTGATGAAGAAAGCGGTATGCTCGAACTTCAACAATGGTCAACAAATACTCTAAAAACTTTTTGTAAACTTACGGGGCACGAACATTTATACCAAATATCTCAAGCGGGTATATGGACTGATTGTTTGAGAACAAGGCAAGTAATAGTCCATAATGATTATCAGAGTTTATTAAATAAAAAAGGATACCCCGAAGGGCATGCTCATGTAATACGCGAACTTGTAGTACCGGTAGTTAGAAAAGAAAAAATAGTTGCGATTTTAGGAATAGGTAATAAAGAAAACTTTTATGACGAACATGACGTTGAAATAACGCAAAAACTTGCCGATATGGCTTGGGATATAGCCGAACTAAAAATAAAGGAGTTAGAATTAGACTCACAGAAGAAAAAACTTCAAGCAGTTTTTAACAATGCTCCTATTGGAATGGCTTTAGTAAAAAATAGAATTATTATTGATATAAATGACGTTCTGTGTGAATTGTTAAAAATAAAAAAAGAAGATGCAATTAATAAAGGAACGGAAATTTTTTATAAAAATAATGAAGTTTATAATAATATAGGGGAATTATTAAAAAATTTAGTGTCCGAAAAAAAAATAATAGTTGAAACAAAAATAATAGATCTCTTAAAAAATGAATTTGATGTAATAATGCAAGTTAGCAATTTGGACGGAAATAACTTTGAGGACGGTGTAATTGTATCGGTCGTAGATATTACAGATAGAAAAGCGATTGAAAATAAGTTTAGGTCAAACGTAATAGAGT
>CALGLM010000212.1 GCA_937930275.1 uncultured Ignavibacteria bacterium | reverse complement strand
TATATCTTAATGATAAATCTTTTGTAAAAAAACTTTTAGATAATGAGTTTTACTTAAAAAAGCTTGATGATAAAGTGAGCCTAATGTTAACTGTAATGTTTAGAATTGGTTTATTTGATAATTATCAATATGATAATAGTAAATTAAACAATGATGAACACAAAAAATTAGCCTATGAAGTTGCCGCTGACGGAATGGTTTTATTAAAAAACAGCCATTCAATTTTACCTATTGATAAAGAAGCAATTGGTTCAATAGCTATTATCGGTCCAAATGCTGCATATACTCGTACAGGCGGAGGCGGAAGCTCGTTAGTATCTCCTTTTTATACAGTTTCTCCTTTAGAAGGAATTACTAATAAATTCGGGAATCAAATTGAAATAAACTACGCACCGGGTTTACTGTTAGATGGTGACGCTCCCGTTATTGAACCGAAATACTTTTATTTGGATAAAGACGGTAGCAAATCGGGAATTAACGTAAAATATTTTAATAATAAAACTATTAGCGGCAACCCAATACTTGAACGTGTTGAAAGTTCGATAAATAATTTTTGGAGTAACGGTTCGCCCGTTGATGGTATAGGAAATGAAAATTTTTCAGTCGTTTATGAAGGCTATATAAAATTTCCAAAATCCGGTAGTACAATTGTAAACGTTACTTCTGATGACGGATCTCGATTGTATATTGAGAATGAGTTAGTTATTGACGATTGGAACGACCATGGAATGGAAACAAAATCTTTTGCTTTTGAAGTTGAAAAAGATAAACTTTATAAAATTAAATTAGAATATTATGAAAACATGGGAGATGCCGGTGTAAAACTTGGTTGGCAGCTTCCTAATAACGATTTATTACAACAAGCTATTGATGTTGCAAAAAAAAGTGATTTAGCAATTGTATTTGTCGGAACATCCGCACACTACGAAACTGAAGGAAAAGATAGAGACGATTTGATTTTACCAAACGGACAAGATGAATTAATTAATGCTGTTTATTCGGCAAATAAAAACGTAATTGTTGTAATTACAAGCGGGTCCCCTGTTTTAATGGATAAATGGATTGATAAAGTACCCGCAGTTTTACAAACTTGGTTTGCCGGACAGGAACTTGGTAATGCTGTTGCTGATATATTATTTGGAAATGTAAATCCTTCGGGAAAATTAACAATTTCTTATCCAAATAAATGGGAAGACTGTTCAGCCTTTGGCAGCTATAATAAAGAAAGCGGTTTAACAGAATATAATGACGGCATTTATGTAGGTTATAGACATTTTGAAAAGAAAGGGATTAAACCACTATTCCCATTTGGTTACGGGTTGTCTTATTCAAATTATGTATATTCTGATTTAAAAATTGACGAGGATAAAGATAACTTTACCGTCTCTTTTAATATACAAAATAACGGTTCATTTAAAGGAAAAGAAACTGCACAATTGTATATTTCGCCTATTAACCCAAAAGTAGATAGACCGATTAAAGAATTGAAAGGATTTGTGAAATTACCGCTTAATCCAAAAGAAAAGAAAAATACCCAAATTACAATTAATAAAAAAGATTTTTCGTATTTTGATATTAAATCGAACGATTTTGTAGTTGATAAAGGAGAGTATTTAATTCAGATCGGTAATTCTTCACAGAATATACTTTTAGAAAAGAAAATTGAGATTAAATGATAAAAAAATATATTTTATGTTTAACGCTTTTTTGTTTAAATATAGTTGATGCTCAAAATTTTAACGGAGGATATAATTTTTATATCCCCCCGTATGATTCATCTTATCAAGAATTTCTTCCCTATTTTCCTGTTGACAATATAACTTCATTTATTGAAATTGATAATGACGGGCATTTTTCCGCTAACGGAAACAGAATTAAGTTTTGGGGTATAAACTTAGTTTCTGAAGGAGCATTTATTAACAAATTAAATGCTGATAAAATAGCCGGCAGAATAAGAAAAATGGGATTTAATTTAGTTAGATTTCATCATATCGATAACCCTTGGGGTTCGGGTTCTCTGTTTTACGGACTTACTAATACAAGAGCATTAAATCAAACAAAGTTGGATGTTTTACACTACACGATAGCAAAATTAAAAGAAAACGGTATTTATAGTAATATTAATTTAAATGTGAGTAGAACATTTAAAGTTACTGACGGAATTGCATATGCTGATTCGTTACCTGAATTTGGTAAATATGTAACTATATTTGATAAAAACTTAATAAGTTTAGAAAAAGAATACGCATCACAATTATTAAATGCATTAAATCCTTACACAGGGTTATCTTTAAAAGACGATCCTGCCATGGCAATGGTAGAAATAATTAATGAAAATTCTATTTTCAGAGCATGGAGAGACGGATTATTAACCACTAAACAAAAAGGAGGAATTCTTTCCTTTTACCACACTAAGATGCTTGATAGTTTATGGAATAATTTTTTATTTAATAAATATAATTCTAATGAAAATTTAGCTGCTGCATGGAATTTGGGATTAAGCTCGAGCGGAATAAATATGATCAATGATTGGGGTTTTGAAAATAGTCCCATAACTTCATATTGGTTTTTAGAACAACATAGCGGTGCAACAGGTTCTATAACGAAAGATATTATCAATCCATATTCCGGCTTTTTATCAGCAAAAGTTACTGTTAATAATGCTACAGGAACATATTGGCATTTGCAGTTTAGGCACACTTCCTTATCAACAAAAAAAGATTCAACTTATTTAATAAAATTTGCGGCTCGATCTAACACAGACAAGAAAATTTATGTTGCCATTTCATTGCAAGATGATCCGTACACTTTTTTTGCCGGTAAAGAGTTTCAAATTTCTACTAACTGGCAAGTGTATTCATTTACTTACACAGGTAGCCAGGATGCGATTAACAAAACTAAATTGGCATTTCAATTTTCTTCCAACGGTATTTATTGGTTTGATAATATTTCATTTACAACAGCTCCTGTTTACGGACTTTTAGAAAATGAAAATTTAGATCAAAAGAATATACAAAGGAATAGTTACACCGAACTAAAGTCTTTTTCGGAAAAAAGGGTTAAAGATAATTCGGAATTTTATATTTATATAACAAATTCCTTTTTTAACGAAATGATTAATTATCTAAAAAATACATTAAATGTAAAAGTTCCAATCGTGGGTACTAATTGGAATATCGGATTTCAAGACTTGATCAGCCAATCAGAAGCAGATTACATAGATAATCATTCTTACTGGGACCATCCTCAATTTCCGGGCATCCCTTGGTCAAATACCGATTGGATTATTAACAACACATCTATGACCAAAGCAATTGGTAGTTCAACAATTCCCGGTCTTTTTGCAGGAGTAAAAATAAAAGGCAAACCATACACAATAAGTGAATACAACCACCCATTCCCAAATAGATTCCAAGCCGAAGCTCCGCTATTTATAGCAGGTTATTCCTCTTTTCACGATATAGACGGGATAATGTATTTTGATTATAATAGTGTTTACGATTTTGAAGCCGATAAAATAAGCAATTATTTCAGCATTCATAACAATCCCCTATTCACGGCACTTAACCCTTCAATGGCATTTGCTTTTAGAAATGACCTTATTTCCAAAGGTGAAACCCCTTACGAAATTAAATTAGCAAAAGATGATATATTAAAATTACCTTTTAAGGATAACGAAAATTGGGACGGATATAAATTTTTTGATAAAAATATTGCTTTTGCCCATAGAACGGAAGTAACTGATTTTAATTCCCCCATTTCAACGGATTTTACAACTTTCCCGTCTTTTACTCAAAGCGTTATAAGCACAGATAATAACGAAATAATTATTAACAGCAGCGGGTTATTAAGCATTAATTCCCCTAAATTTATTGGTTTGACAGGTTATTTAAACGAATTAAATAATTTTTCGTTTAATAATTTTAAGATAATCAATTGTTCTGATTTTGGTTCCCTTTCAATTATACCGCTAAGTAATGATTCAATTGTAAATGCAAGTAAAATTTTATTAACAATAGTTTCCAAAGTTCAAAATACCGGGATGGTTTGGAACGGAATAAATACTATAAACAATAATTGGGGATCAAGTCCGACATTAATGAATCCTTTAATTATTAATTGCAGTCTAAAGTTAAATGCAGATTCAATATATATTTACCCATTAAATAACATAGGAAAAGCTAACTATTTACTTAAAAAGATAGTGTATCCTAATCAAGACGGATATTTCAATATAACGGTTGACCAGAACACCTATAAATCACCATGGTTTGGAATTAAAAGCTTCACAAGACATACTACTTTTATAGAAACCGAATATAATTCATTTAGCTTTAAATTGGAAAATAATTACCCGAACCCTTTTAATGCTTCAACTAATATTTCGTTTACTATTCCCAACAAGTCTTTAGTAAAATTAACAATTTTTGATATATTGGGAAATAAAATTAAAACTCTTTTGCATGATGAGATGTTTCAAGGTAAATATACTATTCAATGGAACGGAACCAACGATGATAACAGTATCGTTTCTTCCGGAGTTTATTTAATAAAATTAGAAACTAATAATTTTTCAAATTCAATTAAGGCTGTTTTATTAAAATGATTAAAAATTTATTGATAATTTTAACATGTGTTTTAATTACACTTAACTTGCAAGCACAAAATTTACACGTTGCCAAAATTGGTGATGATTTAATAAGTGATAAAGAATTTAAACTGCGCTTTGAAACAATGCCTCATATAACTGATGATAATTTCAATTTAGATTCGGTAAAAATAAAGATTTTAAGTACAATTATTGCCGAAAAACTGTGGGCTAAATATGCAATAGAAGTAGGAATTGATACAACTTCTTACTTTAAATCATTATTTACTCCTATTGAAAGGTTGTTTGTTAGAGACGCATTATACAAAAAAGTAGTTGTACCTAAAACTGAACTTTCTGAAGATGATATAAAATTTGTAACTCAGTTTGGCAATTCAAAAGCAATTACTGATTTTTATGCTTTTGACGATTCAATTTCTGCCGATAAGGCATATAACGGATTAGTAAATAGTTTTGCTATTCCAAAAAACATTAAAGTATATGCCGATACTGCTAAAGAAGTAACAATCGGTTTTATGGAAGATGAAGATCTGGAAAAACAGATTCTAACCGCAAAAAGCATGACTATTTTTCATCCTTTTAAAAAGATCGGAAGAGCACACGTCTGAACTCCAGTCACCGTACGTAATCT
>CALGLM010000211.1 GCA_937930275.1 uncultured Ignavibacteria bacterium | reverse complement strand
TGATTGAAAACACAAGGTATGCAGTAATATTAGGAGCATTGTTGCATGATATCGGTAAATTTTGGCAAAGAGCAGATAATGAATTAAACTACAACAAATCGCAAGTAATTTCCGAAAGTACAAGAAAAAACATTACCAACATTTGTAAATCGGGTGAACATGGTTACACTCACAAACATAGTTTGTGGACAGCCGAGTTTATCGAAAAGTTTAAAGACTATTTACCAAATTTTACAAATATGGAACAAGATAATATTTATAATCTGGCTTCATATCATCATAACCCAAGTTCCAAGTTGCAGAAATTAATACAAACAGCAGACTGGTGTTCATCAGGTATGGATAGGAATAATTCTTCGGATTGGAAACAAGAGGAAGAATTGGGAAAATTTAGTTTTAAGAAAGTTAAATTAATTCCCGTGTTTGAATTTTTACATAACGATTATCCGTTTATCAGTAAAGAGTATGATAGCGAAAAAGGGAAAAAATACAAACGATATAATTTCACTCCTTTATCGTTAAGTAAAGCGGTTTTTCCTGTTGACGTAAACGGCAATATTAAAGACGAATCGGAAGCTTATAATGAATTATGGAAGCAATTTGAAGCCGACTTTAAGTTGTTAAAGCCGTTGGTAAATGAACCAAAACAGTATATTAATCAACTATTGGTATTGTTAAAAAAATATACATGGTGTATTCCTTCTTCTACTAACGATAGACCTGACATTTCTTTATATGATCATTTACGTACAACAGCTGCCATTAGTGCTTGTTTAGTAGATATATTTAATGAAAACCCTGAAAATGTTTTTGATAGAGGCCGTGAAAATTATATTTTGTTAAACGGAGATATTACCGGTATTCAATCATTTATTTATAAAATTACTACAAAAGCTGCAAGTAAAGCGTTAAAAGGGAAATCGTTTTATTTACAACTTTTAATTGATGCCGTATCTTCATATCTTTTGCATGTTTTAGATTTGCCTGATTGCAATTTGATTTACGGTAGCGGTGGCGGATTTTATGCTCTTTTACCAATTACTGCATTAGATAAATTAGAAACAATTGAAAAAAATGTAAACAAATTTATACTTGAAAAATTTGACGGTGATTTGTACTTAACATTATGTTATGTTAAGCTTAATAATAACGACTTTTTGGAGCAAAAAATTGCCGATAAATGGAAAGAAGTAAATGACGATGTTGAAAGAAAAAAGAAGCACAAATTTAAATCGTTCGTAAAATTACCAAACTTTTTTGAACCCGAAAAACCGAGATTTACTAAAATTAGTGATTTAAAAAGCCGCAATTTAAGCAAAATTGAAATAGATATACTAAAAGCAGCATTTAACAAAGGCGATAAAGAAAGTGAAGATACTTTAATACCTAATAATTATTTAGATTATATAAGATTGGGTAAAGATATAATAAACTGTAACTATATGATTTCGATTGTTAATAACAAAAGTTTGCACATAAACAGAACCAACGAATATTTGTTTAATTTTGGCGAAAACAATAATTCAGGTTTTACGATTAAATATTTTTTTGAAAATGATTACCAAAATGTCAAAGATGTTATTAGCAAAGCCGGTACTTCGTGCAGAATAGAAAAACTGAACGATACAAGCTTAAATAATGCTGTCGATATTTACAAATATAAAGCAACATACGGAATAAAGCTGTATGGTGGTAATACTGCACCAAAAGATAATGAAGATTATGTTAAAACGTTGGAAGAAATTGCCGGGAAACAAGAAGGAGAGGAAAAACCGTTTAATAAAATATCGGTTTTACGTATGGATGTTGATAACTTAGGTGAAAGTTTTATAAAAGGCTTTTGGATGTACGACAAACCTGACGGCAAGCCGGATAAACGCCCTGCTTCAATTTCCAGAATTGCCAATTTAAGTTTTATGTTAGATTGGTTTTTTACGGGTTATATTAATGTTATTTTACAAAAAGAAGAATATAAGGACAAAGCGTATATAGTATATGCGGGAGGGGATGATTTATTTATTGTGGGTGATTGGCAAGTAATTCCGGAGTTGGCTAAAGAGATTTATACCGATTTTAGAGAATTTGCTTGTAAAAACCCCAAGATGACTATAAGCGGGGGTATAGCCATGAATAACCCAACTTACCCTATTTACAAAGCAGCACAAAATGCAGGCGATTACGAAACTGTAGCCAAAAATTTTGTTCTTATGCAAGACGAGAAACTAAAATTAGAAAATAGGCAAGATAAAATTGAAAAAGATGCAATTTATTTTATATCCAAACCGTTACGTTTTAGAGACTTTAACGATACTACAAGCGATTTTAAAAGAGTAATGGATGTAAAAGATACAATTACCGAAATAATTAAAGAGACTAAAAACAGCGGTATAATTAATAAATTGGCTAATATTTATTTAGAATATGAAACAAACTATAAAATTTATGAAAAACGCCTTAAATGTGGCGAGAAAATTAAACAGTCCCGCCGTTGGTACGGAAC
>CALGLM010000210.1 GCA_937930275.1 uncultured Ignavibacteria bacterium | reverse complement strand
TTCTGTTTTGTACATAAATTCAACCGGTAACGATAAAATTTTAATAAACGGTGTTTCTAAACAAGAGTCTGAATCGCTAATTTATAAAGGATTATTATTAGCCGGAAAAAATTATATACAGATAAGTTCGTTAAAACAATATTCAGTAATTAGACTAACATTTGAAAACGAAAAGAAAAGTTTGGAGTTAAAACTTAATTGAACGAAAAAATAAATATTTCCGATTACACAAAAGGAATGATAAAGTTTGACCGATGTTTTGATTTTGAATCTCTTTTAAATTTTGGTTTTAATTTGGAAAATTTAGTTACGCTTAATCCTAATGACAGAACAGAAACCGAAATTCAAACTTTTAGATATAATGAAATAAAAACCGTGAGAATTGTTACCGAAGTAGAAACGCATTCGGAAGGTACGTTAACTTATCAATCATTATACATTTATGAAAAAGATAAGCCATACTTTGAAAAATTGAATAAAAAATAACAAGCCTACGAAAATCAGTAATCGTAAGCTTGTTAATAAAAAATACTATTAAAAAAAGAATCTAATACCTACTCTTGTTAAAAACCCGCTCATATCAAATTTACGTTCAAAAACATGTTTTTTACCGTTGGCGTCTTTAACTTCATAAGTCCAACTTGGTTCGGAATTATGATAAGTAATTTCTCCTACTATTTCCGAACGATTACCTAATTGATAAACCATTCCGCCTCCTAAACGCCATGCAAAATCAAATGCTGCGTGTACATCATCTTCGCTCGGATTTTCGTAACTATTATAAACAATTATCAACATATCTAAACCGGCCGAAGCGGTTGCAAAAGCTTTCCACCTTGGTGCAACCGGAAATAATGCATTAAATGTTGCCATTACCGGTATTTCGTGTAAATTAGTTTCTGCACGTAATTCATTTACGGTATAATCTAAATTCCCCGGTAAATCGTTAAAATTTCCTATTAAAGTTTTATCGATGTAATTTTTATGAAACCAATCGATACTCCAACCGATTCTTAAATTTTGATCGATGTATTTTCCGCCTTCGTATCCTATAATAAATCCTCCGTTACTTACCGAAGGAGAAAAATAACCTATTTTAATGGCAGCCGAATTAAACTGTGCGCTAACAACTACATTTAATAACATGAAACTAAAAACAAAAATGATGACTTTTTTCATTTTTTCCTCTTTATTGTTAAATATTATAATTTATCTCAAAAATCATTCCTACTTAAATCTAATTAATTTAGTATGTAAATATAATAATTCCGCTTTTTAATGTATATTAATTAGAACACATTGTAATAAATATTATACATATTGTAATTTAAATCACATTTTTTGCGAAAGATGTAACAAAACATTAATTTAAAACGTCTTTATAATAAACAGATTTTTATGAAAAGTATAAAATTTAACTATCTAATTAAAAATTATAAGCAAGATATTTATCGGTTTTCGTTTTATATGCTTAAAAATAAACCGGATGCCGAAGACATTACCCAAGAGGTATTAATAAAAACCTGGGAAAACATTGAAAAATTTGAATTCTCTAAAGCTAAATCTTGGATAATGAAAACTACATATAATTTATGCATTGATTTAATTAGAAAAAGAAAAAGTGCAGATAACTTTGTTTACGAATCAGAAGAAGACGAAGATTTTGAACTACCGGATAACGATTACTTAAATAATCCTTTAGTAAAAATGGAAAACGAATCTTTAAAAGAAAGAATAAACGAGGCAATACAAAATTTGCCTGAAAAACTTAAAACTATTTTTGTTATGTACGAGATTAATGAAATGAAATATAAAGAAATTTCGGACTTGTTAAATATTCCTATTAACAGTGTAAAAGTATTTTTATTAAGAGCACGTAAAAAATTACAATTAGAGCTACAGAGCTATGAAACTAAATAAGAAAATTGAAAATCAAATAATATCGGTTGCGTATAAAGATGCAGATATTATAACCACTATTAAAATTTATACTTTAATATTTTTTAATAAGTCAGCTAAAAAAGTTTATAACAATTACAGATTAACAAAAAATTATTTAAGTAAAATTAAAAAAGACGAACAATCGATAAATATTAAATTACCAAATTATATTGAAAGTAATAAACCGAGTTTTTGGACTGATATTTATTGCTTATTTACGGCTAAACCAATTTTACCGATTATGTATGCAACAGTAATAATAATTGCAGTATTGCTTTCAATTTATGTAAAAGATAGTTTTTATAAACCGATTCCTAAAAATCGTTATTCGATAAATGAAATTAAAGAAGCCGATAAACAAGCGAAATATGCACTTGCCTTAATTGGTAATTTAATAAACGAAACAAATACAAAAATAAAAACCGAAGTAATAACAAAACAGGTTGCAGAACCCTTAGCGGAAGGATTAAATGTAATTAACAATATATTAAATTAAGGAGCACAACAATGAAAACCTTAAGATTTTTATTAACGGCAGTATTATTATTTTCAACTACTTTATTAAATGCCCAAAGCACAAAATATAGTTATCCCGATGAACCAGGATTTTTTGACTTTGGTGACTTAAGTAAGCTTGAATCGGGTCCAAAAGTAACCGAAGTTCTTTTGCCCGAAAATATGATTCAATCAATTATAGCAATGTCGGAAGACGATGAGGACGTAAAGGGTTTATTAAATAATATTAAGTTTATAAGAGTTAGCTCGTACGGAATTACCGAAAAAAACACTAAAGCAATTGATACAAAGTTTAAAGAATTTGATAAAGACCTTTTGGGCAAAAATTGGGATAGAATGGTTTCCACAAACGATAAAAAGGGAGGAGTAAGTATTTATGTAAAAAATCCCGGTAAAGAAGGAATTCAAGGACTTGTAATACTTGCAAAACGAAAAAGCGGAGAAGCAACTTTTGTAAACATTGCAGGTAAATTGGACCTTAAATCATTAAGTAAAATTGGCGGAAAATTCAACATCCCCAATATGCATAATATGGAAAATTTTACCGGTGAAGAAAAACATACCGGAGATGAAAAAAATACAGATAAAAAATAAATTTAATTTTCTGATAAGCTGCTTACAAATATTATTTGGGGCAGCTTAATATATTCTTCTTTTTTACGTAAAAAAACAAATATACCCAAGTAATAAATAACCAACACTCCCATTCCGGTTAAAAACCCATATAATTCTTTATTTTTTGTATTCTCAAATAAACTTATTCCTATTAAAATAGATACAATTAATAAAACAAGCGGTATACCGTAAAGTAAAACGGAAGCCATAAATAAGTTACTCCCCTTTAAACTTACTTTTACCCTATCTCCCGGTTTTACCCCATAAGGGTCGCTTACTTTTAGTTTTTTTTTATTTCCTTCGGTGGGACTGCAGTAAACTTTTGCCGAACACTCCGCACATTCCCCTTTTTCAATAATTGCAATTTCTGCTGTTCCTTTATCAACTTTAATTACAATTCCTTCTTCTATTAATTCTTCACTATTCATAATGTTTTATAATTTTATCATTTAAAAATAACTAATAATATTTTTGTATCAAAGTTAAAAAGGTTATTATTAAACAGTAATTAATAACTGTTTAATAATATGTTTGCAGTATTATACTAAGTTATAAAATTATATAACAATTTTTCAATTAATTAGTTTTTAACTATTTTTTTACTTTTGCATTTATAATCGCTAAAAGAATAAAAAAAAACAGACGCCCGAATGAGCGTCTGCAAAATATCATTCTAAACCTTAAAACCACTTAAAAAATATAAATGTAGCGGTTTTATTAGTTTATCACTTTTATACGCCTAAAGTTTTACCGTCTGCACGTAAATCGTAAACAGCCTGTTTAACTCTTTCTTTCATACCTGTTTCTGCTTTTTTCAAGTAGTTACGTGGGTCGTATAATTTCTTATTTCCTACTTCACTTTCAATTTTTAATACACCGTCATAATTTTTTAACATGTGGTCAACAATAGGACGAGTAAATGCATATTGTGTATCTGTATCAACATTCATCTTAATTACGCCGTATTCCAATGTTTCGTGAATTTCTTCAATTGATGAACCGCTTCCGCCATGAAATACTAAATAAAATTCTGCTTCTTTACCGTATTTTGCAATAACTGCATCTTGACCTTGTTTTAAGATAATCGGTTTTAATTTTACATTCCCCGGTTTATACACACCGTGAACATTACCGAAAGTAGCTGCAAACATATATTTTGCACCCGGAACCGAAGATAATCTTTCATACACATAAACCATATCTGCTGGAGTTGTATATAATTTATCTTTTGGTGCTCCTTCGTTATTAACGCCGTCTTCTTCGCCGCCTACAACACCGGCTTCAACTTCTAAAATAATTCCTAATTCTACACATTCTTTTAGTAGCTCAACAGCAACATCCATGTTTTCTTTTAACGGTAATTCGCTACCGTCAAACATATGCGAGTTAAATAATGGAAGCATCCCTGCGGCAACTCTTTTTTTAGATTCATTAATTAAAGGGCGTAAAAACTTTTCAATTTTTCCGTGTGTGCAATGGTCTGTATGCAAAGCTACGTTAATATCATATTTTTCAGCCATTAAATGATCGTGATTTGCAATAGAAATAGCACCTAAAGCCATATCTTTTACATATGCACCGCTGGCAAATTCACCGCCGCCGGTTGATACTTGAATTATACCGTCGCTTTTGGTTTCTGCTAATGCTGCTAATACTGCATTAGCGGTTGCTTCACTTGTTACGTTAATTGCAGGATATGCAAATTTGTTCTTTTTTGCATTTTCTAACATTTGGCAATATTTTTCAAAATTTACTACAGGCATGTCATCTCCTTGTTTTATTTCTGTTTAAAAATTCAACTTTTTGAATATTTTTAATATACTAATATACTTATATACAATATAAAAATAAACTAATTTCTTTTTCCCTTAAGCGTTTAAGTCCTATTAAGTGCGTTTTTTACAATAATCTCTAAAACATCACTATATGAATATCCATACATTTTGGCTGCCCTAAAAAATCCGGCATCCAAACTTAAATCCGGATTCGGGTTTACTTCAAGAATAAATATATTCCCGTTTTCATCTAATCTTATATCAACACGTGCATATCCGCTACACTGCAGCAGCTTAAAACAATTTATTGCTGTTTCTTTTACTTTTTTTTCAATTTCTTTAGTTAATTTTGCGGGACAAATAGGAATTGTTTTTTTATAACACTGGTGCTCCGAATTCCATTTAGCATTAAACCCAACAATTTTATTAAAATTTTCAGGCATATCACTAAAATCAATTTCACTTATAGGCAGCACTATTAAATCATCGGATTCAATTATTGAAACATTTAGTTCTCTTCCGTCAATAAATTCTTCAATAATTGCCGGTTGTTTAAAATTATTTAAAATAAAATTAATTTTTTCTATTGCTTTATCATAATTTCTTACAACACTATCGTCATCTATTCCTATACTGCCGTCTTCAGAAACCGGTTTTACAATAGCCGGATAATTAATATCTATCTCACAATTTTCTTCTATTCTACTAATACATTTAAACTTCGGAACACTTATGCCGTTTGCCGCTAATATTTGCTTACTTAAATATTTGTTTTGACAAATTCCTAAATTTTTGGTAGTTCCTCCGGTAAAAGGGATGTTAAGTAATTTGAAAAATGAAGCAAAGTTTTTTTCTAACCCCGCTCTATCTTTATAAATCTCAACCAAATTAAATATAATATCAGGCTTGTTTTTTTCTAAGTCGGTAAGTAGTATGTTAAAATCATCAAGAATATTTAAATTATAAGCTTCAAAGCCCTTTTTCCGCAAACATTCCGAAATAAGTTCATATTCGGCAATTATGTCGTTTCCTCTCATTTTGTATGCTTCGGAAAGCTTAAACTGTTCGGAACACTTTGAAGCGTAAGGATCAAATAATTGAGTATAAGGTTCGTTAAAGACTACGGCAACTTTCATTTTTTGTTATTTTTATATGGTCATAATATCTAAAAATTTTATATATTAAATATAATAAATTTAGAAATAAATATGAGTTTTTATCCCCAACCAAACGATTATACTTGCGGACCGTTTTCATTAAAATACGCAATGAATATGTTCGGCGTATTTATTAGTGACGGTTTGATAATTGAGAGATCCGGAGCCCGCTGGTGGGACGGTGTTGATGAAGTAGGCTTAGAGCGTGCTGCTAATTTTTTTAATTTTAAGTTTAAACCGTTTACAACAAATAGCGAAACAAAAGCGGTAAAAATGCTTAACGAACACTTAAAAAACAATTACCCTTGTATTTTAAGCGTAGATAATTGGAAGCATTGGATTACGGTAGTAAACCATACTAAATCGGAATATGTTATTATTAATAGCGGCGAAAATAAAATATTTTACACTTTAAAGACTAACGAACTAATTGACTATTGGTCATATTACAACGAAGCAACAGATTTATATAGCTATGACGGGTATGTTGTTATTCCTAAATTTAAAACAAAAATTCACGCAAAATTTACGCCTAAAAAAGCCGAAATTTTAATGTATGCCGAAAATAAAGACCTTGCGGTTAATTGGGAAGATTATTTTAACGACCTCGCTATATTTACTACCCCTTTAACTGACGATACAATTGATTTTATTACTTTTCAAAATTTTTTAAAAAAACATGCAAAATTTATTATAGATAAGGTTATATTTTGGCACGGAAATATTTCGTCTTCGGAATTAAAAAAGATTGTAAATAATATGGAATTTGTTGCGGAAATTTATAATTTTGTAGTACTGAAAAAAAATGAAAATAAAGCTGTTACCGATTTGGCATTATTGCTTATGATGTATGCCTGCGGAACTTACGGAATGTCGAAATTTTATTAAGGATTTTATATGCTAAAAAGAAACCCGCTAATTTTAACCAAGTTAAACACTGCCCTTTTAGTTGTTGATATTCAAGAAAAAATTGTACCGGCTATGAATGAGAGCCAGCGATTTATTTCTAATACCGTAAAACTAATAAAAGGATGTAAAGTATTAGGTTTACCTATATTTTTAACAGAACAATACCCAAAAGGTTTAGGTGCTACGGTTGGTGAAATAAAAGAAGAATTAAAAGATATTACCCCCATACAAAAAATGTCTTTCAGTTGTGCCGGCTCAGTTGAACTTATGGCTAAATTAAAAAAATCCGAAATTAAAAATATAATTTTAGCCGGAATAGAATCGCATGTATGTATTTCACAAACAGCATTGGATTTATCTGTTAACGGTTTTAATATTATTGTTGCAGCCGATGCCGTTACTTCAAGAAGAAAGTTTGATTATGAAATTGCTTTAAGTAGAATGGCACGCAATAATATTGACGTTACTTTAACTGAATCGATATTATTTGAAATGCTTAATGTTTGCGGTACAGATGACTTTAAGCAAATTTCTAAAATTGTAAAATAAAAACAAATTAACTTATTTAAAAAGAGGCATATTAATTATGCCTCTTTTTGTTTTAAATTTTTATACTTGCAGATTTCGCTTTTTACGATGTGCACAAATTAATTTGTAAATTACAAAATACATTATTACAGAACAGCACAATGCTAATATAGATGTACCCGTAAACAATACTATCAATCCGTTTTGACTTAAATTTAATATCCCCGAAAAAGAAGGTGATGTTAAAAACTCCGATATTGAATTCCAGCTTATTTCAATGTGAGTAATAAACTGTCCTATGTTTATTGCCGCATAATAGATGGGTAATATTGTTAACGGATTAGAAATTAATGTTGCAGTTACCGTTAACAAAACATTACTCCCTAAAAATATGGAAATAGGTACGGCAATAATTGTTTGGAGACCTATGGGGAATAAAAGACCTATAAATATACCTAAGGCAATACTAAATGCAATTTCGGCAGGAGTAGATTTTAAGTTTAATAATTTTTCGTAGTAATACTTAATAGATAATTTATTAAATTTCTTTATAGTTTGTATAAAGCTGATTTTCATTCGCATACAATTTTTTGACAAAAACAACTACAAAATTATATTTAAACTTATTAATATGCAAATTTAAAAATTTTACGGGTAACGGGGAATATTAGACCATTATTTTTTAAGTGAGGAAAAAATACTTATTTTTTTTAGTTAAATAGCATTTTTTTTCAAAAAAACAAGTAAAAAGTGCATTTTTGATAAAAATATTTTTTGCAAAATGAAATTTAATTAATATATTAATGAATACAATTTAACAATCCTTAAAAACTAAACTAAAGGGAAGTTATGGGAAAATCGAAAGAAAAACCTGCCGAAAAACCGGTTAAAAAAGCAGCAAAACCGGCTGCAAAAAAGACCGAAAAACCTGAACCAAAGCCAAAAGCAAAATCCATGACTAAAGCTCAGATTATTGCTTACATGGCAGAAAAGTTAAACATAACCAAAAAACAGACCGGCGATTTTTTAAACGAATTTGTTTTATTGGCTTATAAAGAAGCTAAAAAAGATTTCGTTATTCCGGGTATCGGCAAATTATCTTTGGCTCAAAGGAAAAAGAGAAAAGCACGCAATCCACGTACAGGCGAGGAAATTGTTGTTCCTGCTAAAAAAGTGGTTAAATTCCGTATCGCTAAAGCTTGTAAGGACGCGATATTGGGCAAATAGTTTTACTATATATGTTTTTTAAGGGGATAATTTTTGTCCCCTTTTTTATTTTAAATAATTTTCAATATTTGTAATTATTCCTGATAGCTTAATTTTACGTTGTATTATTATTGTATTTTTATCGAAAATAGATAACACACTAAAAATATAATCCATAATCCAACATCTAATACTTTATTTAGCTTATTTATACAACTCTTAAAATTCAGTATTCAAAATTTAAAAAAATCCTCATTCCGTTTAAGGAATAGGGACATTCAAAACTCAGCATTCAAAATTAAACATTAAAAAAAATCCCCGCTTATTTTCGGAAGCGAGGACATTCAAAATTCAGCATTCAAAATTATTTAGTTGTTTGCTTTAAATTCCTGCATAAATTCAACTAATTTTACCACTCCTTCGGTTGGGAAAGCATTATAAATTGATGCTCTAACTCCACCCACTGAACGGTGACCTTTTAATCCCGAAAATCCTTTTGCAGCTGATTCGGCAAGGAATTTCTTTTCTAATTCTTCACTTGGTAATCTAAAAGTGACATTCATTAAAGAGCGATCATCTTTATTAACTACTGTCCCTTTGTAATAACCGTCACTTTCATCCATATAATTATATAAAATGCCGGCTTTTTCCATATTGCGTTTATGCATTACATCTAAACCACCCATATTTAATAACCATTTAAATACAAGACCCATAATATAAATAGTAAAAGTAGAAGGTGTATTATACATACTATCGTTTTCGGCATGTATTTTATAATTCATATAAGTATGCAAACTATCCGAAGAGCGTTCCAACAACGATTTTTTAACTATAACGACCGTAGCACCTGCCGGTCCCATATTTTTTTGAGCACCAGCGTAAATTAAGCCATATTTGTTAATGTCTAACATTTTGTATAAAAAGTCTGATGATGCATCGCATACTAAAGGAACATTGCCTACTTCGGGTTCGTTTTTAAATTGTGTACCGTAAATAGTATTATTGGAAGTAAAATGAACATATGAAGCTTCTGGATCAAATTTAAATTCACTTACTGCAGGAAGATGATTAAAATTATCTGCTTCCGAAGTTGCCGCAATATTAACAGCGCCTACTCTTTTTGCTTCTTTTACGGCTTTTTTAGACCAAACACCCGTAACTAAATAATCTGCTTTATTTGCAGTAGGCATCAAGTTTAACGGGACCATCGAAAATTGTAAAGTAGCTCCGCCTTGTAAGAATAAAACGGCATAATCATCGCCTATATTTAACAATGTTCTCAAATCTTTTTCGGCTGTTTTAATAATTCCGTCATACACTTTACCGCGGTGACTCATTTCCATTACCGACATTCCGGCACCCGGATAACATACAAAATCTTTTTGCGCTTGTAATAACACTTCTTCCGGTAATACCGCCGGACCGGCACTAAAATTAAATACTCTGTTTTCCATAACTATCCTTCTTTATTTAATTCTTTAAGTTGATGTAGTAAATATAATAATTTTTGCTATAATTTAATATGCAATTTACTAACTATTTAGGGTTAAAAAACAACCGCTTTTAGGTTATTTTTGTAAAATTTATTAATTAAATAATTTATTATTTACAAGTTATTACCATTATATAATAGTAAAGCTATTAATTAACATTTATAATTATTTTATACTTGCCACTTACTAATATCTTTAAAAATTGCAACAATAATCTCAATTGACTTTTTAAAATAATAAAGATATATTGTTATGTTATTTCATACATAAAGGGAGGCAACATGAAAATATTGGGTATTCTACTTTTACTGCTTGTTTTAATTATTAATACTTCCGTAACCGCGCAATGGGAGCCGTTAACCGGACCTTATTCTGTGAGATCTTATGCCTTGGCTCAATTAGACGACAAATTATTTATCGGAGCTGATGAAGGAATTTTTGTTACCGATAATGACGGTAACGAATGGAACCATATTACATTTACACCGAATGATTATCATGCCTTTT
>CALGLM010000209.1 GCA_937930275.1 uncultured Ignavibacteria bacterium | reverse complement strand
GTTGAACGAAAAAACTTGAGATTTAGTTATATTTATAAAGTAAAATGGTAAAAGTTTGTAACGTTTATGAAAAACAATTTAATATTTATATCACCCAAAACAAAAGTTACGGATATTATACTTAATAATCCGAATATGTTAATAATTTTTGAGCATTTCGGAATTTGTTATGAATTTAATAATAAATTATTGGAAGAAGTTTGTTCAAAATATAATTTGGAAACTGATATAGTTGTAACAGTAATGAATCTTTTTAACGGTCATAACATAAAAGAAAGACTGAAGTATAGTTATAAAAGTGTAGAAACTACAATAAACTTCTTAAAAAGTAATCATTCTTATTACAGTTCGGAAAAATATCCAAAATTAAAAGAGCTGATAAATAAAATGGTTGAAGTAAACGACCATCCAAAAATAATTATGGTAAATAAATTTTTTGATTTATATTATGCCGAAGTTGTTGAGCATTTTGAATACGAAAATAATACGGTTTTTCCGTATGCAATAGGTTTAATTACAAAGCTTAATAATATTACTGCAAATATAAAAGACGAAACAGGGTTTTCAATTGCCGAGTTTAAGGATAACCACGAAGATATTGAAGAAAAATTAATGGATTTAACTAATTTATTATTAAAATACTTACCGGTAAAAAACGATTTAAAGATTAGGCGTGAATTACTACTCGGAATTTACGAACTGGAGCATAATTTATCAGTTCACCAACTTATTGAAGATAATATATTAGTGCCGATGTTGGAAGAAGCCGAAAAAAGACTGAAAAATGAACAATAAAAATTATAATGTATTAATTGTCGAATCTTCTTGCGTATTATATAACGGACTATTTGAGATTTTATCTAAAAAGTTCAAAAATTTTCATTTTACCAGGTGCTTTGAACTTGCCGAATTGGATAAAAATTACCTTATTAACAATATTGATATTGTAATAATAAACTTTTCATCAGTCTGTAATCAAAATAAATTGTTCCGAAATCTTAAAAAAGATAACGATAAAGTTAAATGGATTGCCTTTATTAATTCGGTTTATGATGTTAAAGATTTGGAACTTTTTGATTCTTTTATACTTATTAGTGATATTGAAGAAAAAATTATTAATACCTTAAATAAAACAATTGAGCAAGCTAACTTTTCTAACCAACCTTTAGAAAGTAAGCAGGATAATTTATCTGTTAGAGAAATAGAAGTATTACGATTATTAGTTGCCGGATTTTCGGCAAAAGAGATTGCGGAAAAACTGTTCTTAAGCATTCATACAGTTGTTACGCATAAAAAAAATATTTCGCAAAAAACAGGAATAAAATCGGTTGCCGGTTTAACTGTTTTTGCAATTTTAAATAACATTGTTGACCCGGAAAAATACGGTTAATATTTATATTAATCCGAAAAATATAATGCGGAAAGAAGTTAAAGTAATGGAAAATGAAATAATACAATATAAATTATCGGAATTAAGCACCGGTGCCGTAGGAGTAATAACAAAAGTATTAGGACACGGTGCTTTTAGAAAACGTATTACGGAAATGGGTTTTGTTAAGGGGAAAAGTGTAAAGGTTATTAAAAATGCCCCGCTTCATGATCCCATTGAATATGAAATTATGAATTATCGCGTTACTTTGCGAAGAAGCGAAGCCGCATTAGTTGAAGTGATTGCCCCTTCAATGGCTGATAGTCTTGAGGATATTAAATTTGAAGGGACTATTGACGAAGAAACATTAAAAACTACTGCAGGTCAAAAAGGGAGTGTTATAAATGTTGCTCTGGTAGGTAACCCAAACAGCGGTAAAACCACTTTATACAACTTTGCAAGCGGCAAACATGAACGTGTAGGAAACTACGGCGGGGTTACGGTAGATGCAAGAGAAGCACGGTTTAGTCAAAACGGTTATACATTTAATATAGTTGATTTACCGGGGACTTATAGTATTACGGAATATACTCCTGAAGAGTTGTATGTAAGAACACATATTTTAGAGAAACATCCCGATGTAGTTGTTAACGTTATTGATGCTTCAAACCTTGAAAGGAATTTATACTTAACAACTCAATTAATTGATATGAATATTAAGGTAGTTATTGCCTTAAATATGATTGATGAGTTTGAGAAATCCGGTGCTAAATTCGATTATAATTCTTTAAGTAAAATGTTGGGAATACCGATTATCCCTACTTCGGCAAAAACGGGAAGGGGTATAAAAGAGCTTTTTGATAAAATTATTGACGTATATGAAGATCGTGATCCGATTGTTAGACATATACATATTAATTACGGTGCAAACATTGAAAAGGCAATTGCAAAAATTCAGCCTCATATAAAAATTAATACGGATTTGCGTGCAAAATACTCGTCTCGTTATTTAAGCATAAAACTTATTGAAAACGATAAAACAAGCTATAAGCTTATAGAACAATGCCAAAATTCCGAAAAAATTAAGAAAGAAGCACATGCGGCAATAAAGGAACTTGAATCGGAATTTGGAGAAAGAAGCAGCAGCATAATTACCGATTCCAAATACGGATTTATTGCAGGAGCATTAAAAGAAACTTTTGAACCCGGAGAAGAAGAAAGCAGAAAAACAACTGCACAAATTGATATGTTTGTGACACATAAGTTACTTGGATTTCCGATTTTTCTATTTTTTATGTGGGTTATGTTTCAAGCAACATTTTCGCTGGGTAGTTATCCAATGGATTTAATTGATAAATTGGTTGCTGCTTTAAGTATATTTTTACAAAAAAACATGAGTGAAGGACCTTTACGTGACTTAATTGTGGACGGTATTATTGGGGGAGTAGGCGGAGTAATAATATTTTTACCGAATATACTTATATTATTTTTCTTCATTTCTTTTATGGAAGATACCGGTTATATGGCAAGGGCTTCTTTTATAATGGATAAACTAATGCACAAAATTGGTTTGCACGGCAAATCTTTTATCCCTATTATTATGGGGTTTGGCTGTAACGTTCCCTCAATTTTAGCTACACGCACGCTTGAAAACAGGAAAGATAGAATTTTAACGATGCTAATTATTCCTTTTATGTCGTGCAGTGCAAGGCTGCCTGTTTATGTATTGTTAATTTCGGCATTTTTCCCAAATCATCAAGGTTTGGTTCTTGTATCTATATACTTAATAGGTGTTGCAATAGCTGCAGGTGTTTCTATTGTTCTTAATAAGTTGTTATTTAAAAAAGAAGACGTACCATTTGTAATGGAGCTGCCGCCGTATAGAATACCGACTTTGAAAAATACAATAAATCATATGTGGCATAAAGGTGAGCAATATCTAAGAAAAATGGGAACGGTTATATTGCTTGCATCAATAATTATTTGGGCTTTAGGATATTTTCCCAGGGACGTAAAGTTTTCAAAAAATTACGAAAGTTTAATTAATATTGTTGCAAAAGACATGTCAATTGATAATTCAATAAAAAATGAAAAAATTGCAAAATTAAATGCTCAAAAAGAATATGAACGTCAGGAACAGAGCTATATTGGTAAAATGGGACATTTCATTCAGCCCGTGTTAAGTCCGTTAGGGTTTGACTGGAAAATAGGCGTATCGATAATTACCGGATTGGCTGCTAAAGAAATTGTAGTAGGTTCAATGGGAGTATTATATCAAGCAGAACCCGATGCTATTGAAGAAAGCGGAAGTTTACAACATAAATTAAAAGAGCAAGTTTATACATACGGTCCAAAAATAGGCGAAAAAGTATTTAATCCTTTAGTAGCTTATACCTTAATGCTATTTATTTTAATTTATTTTCCTTGTGTTGCCGTAATTGCCGCAATAAAAAAAGAAGCCGGAATAAAATGGGCGATTTTTACAATGGTTTATACTACGTTTATTGCATATGTAGTTTCGTTTTTAACATATCAAATAGGAAGTTTATTTATTTAATTGAAAGGAATTTATGCAAGATATAATTGTATATATATTATTAATTTTAACAGTAACATACGTGTTATATAAAACATACAAAAGAGTATTTCCGGATAAAAATGAAAGTATTTGCGGAACGTGCGGGGGATGTGATTTAAAAGAATCTTGCGGACTTCAGCAAAATTTGGAAAAACGAAGCTAAGTTATAATAACAATTCTTAAAATTAAAAAAGGCGTGCTTTTTATTAAAAGGGCACGCTTTTTTCACTTCAATAATACCTTAAAAATAATAAAAATAAATTTTCCCTATTGACATAGAAATAAAATTTACCTATTTTAAACTAACAATGTAAACGTTTACATTTATAAGTGAAAAAATTACATAACAATAAAATGAAACAACAACAAAAGGAGTAAAAGCAATGAAAATAGCTTACAAGGTAGTAAGTATCGTAACGATACTGTTTGCACTAAACATTGGTCTAAACGCTCAAACATGGGCAGACCCGGCATCAATTGATGCTTTAATTACAAATGTTCCTATTACTGTTGACGGTAATTTATCAGAATCCGCTTGGTACGGAAATTATGATTATTTAATGTTCGGCCCGCTTGAATGGACACCGGGTGCTCATCAATTTACTGTAACAGGCGGTGCTTTAGTAAAGGGTACTTATTCAGACAGATCATTTTATTATGTTAAGTTTTTACGTAACGGCTTAGATTTATATATGAGTATTTACGGTAAAGACGGATCTGTTTGCCGTTTTGGCGATAGCTGGGAAGGTGACGGATTATTTATGAAAATTAAATTGCCGACAGGCGAAGACAAAGAAGTTAAATTATATTATAATTTAGCAGGTGTTAATCCCGAAGTTAATTTTGAATCACAATTACCAGCCGGAACAGTTGAAGCAGCTGCAGTAAAAGGATCGGCAACTATAGTAAATGATACTACTGCTTTAGATAACGGTTACACAATGGAATTAGTTTTCCACTTAGCTCAATTAGGTTTTGCAGCTAATACTCAGTACGTTGAAGTATTAATGAATATTTTTGACCCTGACGGTTATACAGGAAGCGAACCCGCATGGGGCGCAGTTGGTGCTTACTATAAATCATGGTGGGGAAGTGAATGGGGTCCTACAATGCGTAAAATTAACCTTTCCGCTACAGTATTACCGGTTGAATTAACTTCACTATCAGCTAAATCAACTACAAGCGGTGTAGATTTATCATGGACAACAGCTACAGAAATTAACAACCGCGGATTTGAAATTCAAAGAAGTTCAGATAATACTAACTTTAACACAATCGGTTTTGTAAAAGGAAACGGAACAACTACAGAAAAACAATCATATAGCTATTTTGATGAAATTACTGCAGTTGGTACATATTACTACAGATTAAAACAATTAGATTTTGACGGTGGTTTTGAATATACTGATGCGGTAGCAGTTGAAGTTTACGGACCGGCTTCATTTAGTTTAGCACAAAACTATCCAAATCCGTTTAACCCAAGCACAACACTTCAATTTTCACTTCCGGAAAATTCAAATGTTGTTGTAAAGGTTTATGATATGTTGGGTAAAGAAGTAACTACGGCAGTTAACGGAGATTTTGTTGCCGGAACACACAAAATTAACTTTAATGCCACCAATATGGCAAGCGGCAATTATATTTATCAATTAAACATTGTAACCGCTTCAGGTAAAAGTATGATGACGGCAAAAACAATGACTTTAATGAAATAATTGTACAAAATATTGATATTAGAAGTTGTTTAAATGTCCTAATTAGGATATAATAATTGCAAAGTTAACCCTCTCTCTAATTTTAACGAGCGAGGGTTTTTTTTTATAATAAACTTACGCCTATCCCAAAAGGAATTGGTTAAATTTAAAAC
>CALGLM010000208.1 GCA_937930275.1 uncultured Ignavibacteria bacterium | reverse complement strand
GCTTTGGGAGCAGCCGCATTTTATTCAAATCCTTTACAGCAATTGGAAGCAGTGCTTGCCCCCATGTTAATCGCTTCTTTCGGTATTTTGCTCTCTATTGTCGGAATTTTTATGGTTAAGACTAAGGAAGGAGCTTCGCAAAAACAACTGCTAAGTGCTCTTTCGGTCGGCATAAATACATCAAGTGTTTTAATAGTTATTATTTCATTTTTTATAATGCGTTCGTTAAATATGAAAAATTGGCTGGGAATTTGGGGGGAAATTGTAGTTGGATTAATAACCGGTATAGTGATTGGTAAAGCAACAGAATACTTTACTTCTGCTTCATATAACCCTACAAGAAAAATTGCCGAAAGCGCAAAAACCGGACCCGCCACAGTAATTATTTCCGGATTAGGAGTGGGCATGATTTCTACAGCAATACCGGTTATTGCAGTAGTTCTGGGTATATTTTTTGCATTTTTATTCGCTTCAAATTTCGATTTAATGAATTTAAGTAAAGGACTTTACGGTATAGGTATAGCTGCTGTAGGAATGCTTTCTACATTGGGTATTACTCTTGCCACCGATGCATACGGTCCCATTGCTGATAATGCAGGAGGTAATGCAGAAATGAGCGGTTTAGGTATTGAAGTAAGAGAAAGAACCGATGCATTAGATTCTTTGGGGAATACTACAGCTGCAACAGGTAAAGGATTTGCTATTGGTTCTGCGGCATTAACCGCTTTAGCATTGCTTGCTTCCTACGTAGAGGAAATAAAAATTGGATTAATTAGAATAGGTATAAATGAAATACATGTCTCTGATTCAACAAGCGTATCTGTAAGAGATGCAAATCTGACCGATTTTATGAATTACTTTAACGTAAATTTAATGAATCCGTTTGTTTTAATCGGCGTTTTTTTGGGGGCAATGATGGCATTTTTATTTTGCGGTATGACGATGAATGCTGTTGGTAGAGCAGCACAAAAAATGGTTGATGAAGTTAGAAGACAATTTAGAGAAATTGCCGGTATTTTAGAAGGTAAAAATGAACCGGATTACGCAAGATGTGTTGAGATATCGACAAAAGGAGCACAACGGGAAATGATTTTACCTTCAATTTTAGCCATAATAGTACCTATTTTTACCGGTTTAATATTTGGTGTGCCGGGAGTATTGGGATTATTGACGGGAGGTTTAGGAGCCGGTTTTGTTTTAGCCGTATTTATGGCTAATAGCGGCGGTGCTTGGGATAATGCAAAGAAATATGTTGAAGCAGGAAACTTAGGAGGTAAAGGCTCTAATGCGCATAAAGCCACAGTTATTGGCGATACCGTTGGTGATCCATTTAAAGATACAAGCGGACCAAGCTTAAATATTTTGATAAAGCTGATGAGTATGGTTGCAATAGTAATGAGCGGGTTAACCGTTGCATTTAAATTGTTCTAAAATTTAATTTAATTAGGGTTGTTTTAGGAATTGATATATTAGATAGTTTAGCAAATTATTTAAACTTGTAAATATTCAATTTTTGAAACAGCCCGCTATCTTAGTCTTAAAATAAACTGAGAAAGTTTTTTACAAAAATTTATATTTTTATAATAGTTTGCCTGTTAATAAATTTATAAAGGATGTGACCTAATTTGAGTGTTTATATCTAAAACTTAGCTGCACTTTACTGTTTGAAATTTAATTTTTATCTATTCTGAATGAATTGTTTTAACAAATTAGTTAATTTAATTTTTGGAGGAGTAGATGAAAAAGAAAAAAATAATTTGGGTAACAATACTTTCTTTCCTTTATTATACATTTGCCTGCAGCGTATATAAAACGGAAAAAATTTCGATAAAAGAATACTGCGATTCGACAATTACAATTCAACAAATGCACAAGTTTAACAAAGATACAATTAACATGGTTAATAAATGCTTAAAATTTGTTAGCAAACAAAAATTAATAAGAGGAATAAACGAAGATGATGAATATATAGCTTATGATATTAAAGATGTTTGTGAAATAGGAATTTCTGACTATAATTTTGTTAAAATTAAAGCAAACCAGAGTCATAACAAAATTTCCGAAATAGTTCTTGTCAATAATTATTTAGTAAAATTTGATAGCAGCGGCGCATTAATAAATTATGATGAAGGGATTATAAGCGGTAAAAATAAATCAAATCAATTTATTGATTATCAAATTAATCAGGTTAAAGGTGTATGTAGCAATAAACCCGATACTATTAGAAAAATAGATTTAACAAAAAATACTAAAATAAGTAATATACTCCTAAATAACTCTAAACTAATAGTTTTTAAAAATAATAGCGGTGAATATATAGAAAATGACGAAGGATTTGTTTATGGAGACAACTTTGTTAATAAATCGGATATTGATTCCGTGTTAATAAAAACTAAAGACGTCCCGTTATCTATTTTATCTACTATTGGAGTAATTGGTATTGTAATACTCATATTAGTATTAATAGTAGGTCCACCAAAAATAGATTTTAATTTAGGTAAAATTTAATAATTACTTTTCGGCAATAATTAGCATTTCGTAATCTTTAGTAGTTAGCAAATCATTACGCGAAAAATTTCCTAATTTGGCACCAAATATATCAACTTTATCAAATCCTACAGTTTTTAATAACCATGTAATTTCACTCGGAATGTAATATCTTTCGTTGCACTCAATACTTCTTTCATTATTATCATCATCAATAATAGTTGTAATATTATGATCTCTAAAGGTCATAAGATTAAAGCCGGTACTATTGTATTGTGCATTTTGTTCGACTTTA
>CALGLM010000207.1 GCA_937930275.1 uncultured Ignavibacteria bacterium | reverse complement strand
AACTTGGGAAACAGGCTATTCAAGCTTGTCTTTTGACGGCGGAATTATCAACGTTTATGTATCCAATAATATTAATTCGACCGGCAAAACTATACTTTGTCATGTCCCTCCCGGAAATCCGTCTGCTCGGCATACAATAATGGTTGGTAGTGCAGGTGCCGTAAACGCTCATCTTGCACACGGTGATTATTTGGGAGTTTGTTCCGGCGATACTCTTGATACACAGATGGCAACAATAATTAGCGAGGGAACATACCAAGGGGTATCCCGCACTGTAATTGTGGAATTGCGACCGAGTCATTATAGTAAATTCGGGAATTATTATTCTTCAATTAGCGCATACCCGGCAACCGGAGATACTTTTAGAGGACCTTTTCACGTTAATGCAAAATTAACTACATACGGTACTCCTGTATTCTGGGGAAAAGTTACCAATAGAACCGGACTAACAAAAAATGGTTCGCCTAAAGATCCTAAGTTTTACGGTGGCTATGAAACAGGAGTAAATCTGCCCCTACAATTTGATACAACCGGAATGCGTTCGGCAGCTGTTTCCGGCGGTAAGTTTTTTAGAGACACTACGAATACCGGAAAAGCAATTGACATAAGGCTTTATTTTAATGCTAACGGTACCGTAACCTACAGCCGTAGTATAAACGGCGGTGCATGGAACACTCCCAGAACAGAAGCTTTATCTACGCTTGCTCCAAATGGAATGATTTACGTAGAAAAGGGGAATATTTATACTAAAGGTGTAGTTAACGGACAAGTTACTATTGTTGCCACAAAAAAGGGGACAAGCGGAAAAGGGAATGTTTTTCAAGAAGACGATTTATATTATAGCAATAATCCCATAACAAATCCTAATTCAACAAATATATTAGGAATTGTTGCAGAAGATAACATTAGAATTAAATCTAATTCCGAGACTTTGGGCGGTGACGTAACAACCCAAGCTTCCATGTTTGCATTAAACGGTACGGTTGGACCTGAAGACGGTTTGGTTACACAAAACTTTCTTGGCAGCTGGCGAATATTGGGCGGAATTATTGCAAACGATACCCAAGTTACGGCAACTTATGCAACAGTCGGGGGTCTAACAGTACCTATAAAAGGTTTACGACTGGTGCATACATACGACCAAAGATTTATGACTTATGTCCCTCCTTATTTTCCGCATACTCAAAATTACGAAATTGTATCTTGGTTTGAATAAATTAAAACAAAGTTTGCATTTCCCATGCTTCTCTTGGGTTAAACGCGCTATTGATAGGATAATTAGATATAAATAGCTCGTTTCCTATATTATCTGTTTTAGCAGAAACGTTTTTCATCCCATATAAAAAATTCCATTTTTTAATATGCGCAAATGAAAATAAATTTCTTATATAATCCGAATCATCATAAGTTATTAACCATTTATGCTTGCAATGCTTCATTTCATTAGCAAATCGTTCATGATCAAATTTTTTATGAAGTTTTCCATTTTTTCCGTAAAGGGCAGATTTTGATGCCGAATAATAAGGAGGATCTAAAAATATAAAAACATTATCCCCCTGTTCACAAAGAAGTTTTGAATAATCTTCATTAGTTATTAAAACATTATTAAGGATTTTAGATAAATCTGTTACTCTTTCGATACTTGATTCGGTGAATCTACCTTTAAAAGCATGACTGGAATATCCCCCGCTTTCCGATGTACCGGAAAACGTAATTCTATTTAGGACAAAAAAAGCTCCCCCTTTTTCAACATCCGAAAACTCGTCAATATTTTGAATTAAATATTTATGTAATAAATTTCCGTCTTCAAAATTTTTGTACCAACTTTTTATGATTGAAATTAATTCATCCGTGTTATTTTGGCAGCTTTTCCAAAATCTAAACAAATTAAGATGTAGGTCGTTAATCCAATACTTTTTATTTGGATATTTTTGTTTTAATGCTACAAATACAGAACCTCCGCCTAAAAAAGGTTCTCTAAATTCATCAAATTTTGGAATAATTGGTAAAATATGCTTCAATGCTCTACTTTTACCACCAGGATACCTAAGGGGACTTTTAACTTTGGTCTGCACTTTTTATCTCTATTAAAAAACTATTCTTTATACTTTCATTTAATAATTTTATTAAAAAATCTTTTTTGGATTTATTTATATTGTTAATTTTACAAAAATCATCAATTTGTTGTAAATTGGCACTCGAAATATAACCATTTAACTTAAAAGAAGTCAATTTTAGTAAAGCTTTATATTGGTACTTTATATTATTTAATTTTACATCACACAAATTGGAATATAAAATCATTTTAATTAGTCCGTCTTTAATATCACCAATACTCGGTATTAAATTCTTTTTTGTATGTTTAGCTTCAATCAGAAAAAGAATATCACTATTTAAATTAATCTCATCAACAGTAAAATTATATTCCCCACCCAAATAATTTTTTATCGTTATTAGACTCTTAAAAGAAGAATCAAGCCATTCGTATTTATGAACTGTGACCGCTTCACGATTTTGAGCATCTTTTGCTTTATCACGAGAAAATTCAATAAATGAATTACTATCTTTAATAAATTCACTTTTTAGATTAGTTAAACCAACTTCATCATGAAACATAACTCCCGTTGTTTGACTTATTTTGTTATACAAAGTTATTACCTCATTGATTAATGAAGTAAAATTAGTTTTAATCTCTTGTAAATTCCAATGCAATGCACTGCTTTTATAGCTATTTATTTCATCAATTTTTTGTTTTATTAGTTTATTATCCAGCTTTTGTTTTGTAATTTTATGTTTGTATTTTGGATGTTTAGTCGCTTTATCATAGTAACATAAAATAACAAAAGTATCTAATAAACTCATCAATGATATTGTATCCCACTGAATGAAATCTCTATCTCCTTCAATTCCTTCGTCTTTTACTATTGGTATTATTGTAATTCTTTTGGAATATTGCAAAGTATCATAAACACGTGCATACGGATAAGATCTTGTTCGTTTGGGGCTTACCCATTTAGATACTCCGTAATTATTATTTTCAATTTTTAGATTGAATGAACTTGGGCATGAATTTATATCAAAATCTTTAAACTCAACTGTTTTTAGTTTTTTATCCAATAAAACATTATACTTAATTCCTTCAATTTTAGCTCTAATTTCATTCATATTTTAGAACTCTCCTTCTATTTTTGTATCGCAATATTTGCACTTGCCTTCAATTATATTATTTGTATAAACGGAGTGCCATCCTCGCCGTATAAGACTTTTTCCGCAACCCGGGCAATAAGTTATAGAGCTTTTTTCATCGCTTATATTACCGCAGTAAACATATTTAATCCCTTTTTTTAACGCTATATTTCTTGCCGAAAAAAGAATTTCTGGGGATGTTCTATCAATATCAGTCATTTTAAAAGCAGGATGAAAAGCCGTGAAATGATGCGGTACGGAATCTCCTAAGTTTTCAATTATCCAATCACACATTTTAGCTATCTCTTCATTGCTGTCATTCAACCCCTTA
>CALGLM010000206.1 GCA_937930275.1 uncultured Ignavibacteria bacterium | reverse complement strand
CGTCAGCAATTGTTTTAGGTTCAACGGAAGGATATATTATTCCGTCTTTAAATGACCGTGCGGCATCATCGGCTCCTTTAGGTTCACATCCTATAACTTTTGTTTTTGAAGAAAAATATTTACAGGTTAATGAGGTACCGCTTAATAAACCGCCTCCGCCAACCGGGGTTAACATAAAATCCAAAAAATCGACTTCTTCTATTAATTCTTTTGCTGCAGTACTTTGCCCTGCAATAACCGTATAATTGTTATAAGGATGAACTTCAACGACACCGGTTTTTTCAATCACCTGTTTTAATGTCTCTTCTCTTGAAGCTAAGTTTGGTTCGCAAAAAATAATCTCACCGCCATAATTTTTAACCGCATTTTTCTTTATTTCGGGTGCTGTATGCGGCATAACAATATATGCTTTTACACCTCTAAGTTTGGCAGCTAAAGAAAGAGCCGCGGCATGATTACCGGATGAATGTGTAGCAACCCCTTGCTGTTTTTCCTCGTAAGTTAATGTTAATAATGCATTTGTTGCCCCTCTATATTTAAATGCCCCAATTTTCTGCATATTTTCGCACTTAAAAAACACCTTGCAACCCAAAAGCTTATCAATAGAACTTGAGCTTAAAACCGGCGTTTTATGTATAAAAGGTCTTATAACATTATGAACTGAAATTAAATCCGGTAATATGGGAATAGTAGAAAGTTCTTTTAACATAATTTACTCCGCTTTTATAGTAAGCCAAAAATAATCAATAAACTCGTCAATTTTAGTAACGGCAAGTAAAACATTTCTTTTTTCAAAATTCATTAAAAACTCAATTCTAATCATATACAAATAAGAAACAAAAATATCAGACGCCAAGGCGGGATTAAATTTTCTAATTAAAGCATTTTTTTGTAATTCGGTAAAAATAAAAGTCCAAATTCTTTTGGTATCTTCAAGTAATTGGTTTAACGAAACCGGAAAATCACCTGCATTTTTTGCTTGTTCGGTTACAATTATTTTAAAGAATTCCGAATCCTCTTTTTCCTGCCAATAATCAATTAATTTAAAAGTATAACTTTTTAGAAAATTTTTAGGATAAGCTATTTCGTCAAGCAAATCATCCGAAAAAATTTTTACACCTGCAGATCCGGATTTATAAGTATCTACAAGCTCTTTCATAATAGCTTTTTTTGATTCAAAGTGGTTGTAAATTGCGCTTTCTCGTATGTTGGCTTTAGCCGCAATTTCACGAATAGATGTCTCGGAATATCCTTGTTTAGCAAAAAGCTCTAACGAAATAAGCAAAATTTGCTTTTTCCTTTCACCATGTTTCATATATCAGCATTTCTTTTGTTTAAAGATAAAAATTAATAATTGAAGATTTAACGTTCGCAAAGTTATTAATTTTTTTTGACTTATTTACCTTAGAAATTTTAAATATCCAAAATAATCCCACAATTACCGAAATTAAGATTACAATTCCTCCTTCTGGACCAAAATTTCCTCCCGTTAAGTTTATATCGCTTAAGTATTCAGTATTTAGAAATGAAACCATCGGCGGAAAACCGCTAACATTTAATCCAAATACTTGGGCTTGCGTAAAATTCCATGCAAAATGAAGTCCTATCGGTAATGCAAGAGAACCCGTAGCTACATAAGCATAACCGTATAATAAACCTATAAAAGCTAAATTAATTGAGCTGATTACTGTTGCATTAAAATTAAAATAGTGCAAAAATCCAAACAATACCGAAGTGATAATTAACCCAATATATATTGATATATTTGGTTTAGAATCTTGTTTATAAACAATTTCGGAAATATTAGTTAACAAATAACCCCTTACATAAATTTCTTCATTAACGGCAACTGCAAAAAAACCAATAAAACGAATAACAATTTTGCCAAAAAAGGCTAAAAAATTACCGTCAAATATACTTAAGTTAACATAAACGTTTGAAAAAGAAAATAGCAGTAAAAAATTGATTGCAATTAAAATAAAACCTAAAGCCGCCCCTATGCCAAGTTGTTTTACCCATATTGAGTTTATATTAAACAATGTTCTTTTTAAATCACGTTTATCTAAAAATTTTGAGGATGTAAAAACAATTACACAAACCAATACACACGAAATCAGTTCGTCAACAACCGTGAATAAAAAATCGTCGGATATATAATTAGCTATTTTGGAAGAAAAAGTGTAAGATGCAAAAACTAAAACACTTACAAATAATACACGTAAATAGCCCCTCAATCGCTTTTCTTCAAAATTCCAAAACATATTAAAAGGGGACATTTAATACCTTAAAAGTTAAGTTACTAAATATCCCAAATAATTTATTAAAAAGATAGAAAAAAATTTTAGTGTGTGATATATATCACATTAATTTAGCTCTTTAGCAATTTCTTTAAGTTTTTCTATCGCTTTTTCCCAATCTGCTTTTTTATTTTTTTCATTTGCAACTACATCGGCAGGTGCTTTATCAACAAAACCGGAATTACTAAGTTTTTTATTTACACCTTGTAGTAACCCTTGCAAACGATTTATCTCTTTTTCTATTCTCTGTTTTTCAACTTCTAAATCAATTAAACCTTCCATAGGGACAAAAATATCGCACCCTTTAACTACCGAACTTGCTGCTGCTTTAGGTTTTTCGGCATTTTTATCTGCAATTAAATTTTCAACTCTTGCCAAAGACTTAATTGAATTAACTAAGTCTTCCGATATTGAATCTATTTTTAATATAACGTTTATCGGTTTTGTTATAGGAATATTCATTTCTCCGCGAATATTTCTAATAGCCGTTACAATGCTCTGCAGTAAATCAATTTCATTTTCTGCTTCTTCATCAATAAACGATTCATTAAAAGTAGGGTAAGACGTAACAGAAATACTTTCGCCGTCTTTACGTTCTTTAACAGATTGCCATAGCTCTTCCGAAATAAATGGCATAAAAGGATGAACAAGTTTTAACATCTCTTCATATATCCACAAAGCACGCGTTAATACCGCACCTGCAACTTCTTTATCTTTAGAATATAACCTTGGTTTTGATATTTCGATAAACCAATCGCAGAAGTCGTTCCAAATAAACGAATATATAATTTTTGATGCATTATTTATTTCAAATTTATCTAATGCATTGTTAACATCTTTAATGGTTTTTTGGAGTTTTGATAATATCCATTTATCCGAAAAATCCATATGTTTTTGCATTAACGATTCGTCAATATCCGTGTTTTGGGCATTCATTAATAGATAACGACCGGCATTCCAAATTTTATTTGCAAAATTTCTTCCTATATCACATTTATCAACGCTAAATAATACGTCTTGGCCTAAAGGCGCAATATAGTTAATTGTAAAGCGTAATGCATCTGCACCGTAATCGTCAATTACATTCAAAGGGTCCGGACTGTTACCAAGCGTTTTACTCATCTTGCGCCCTTTATCATCCCTTATAATGCTGGTAAAATATACATCTTTAAACGGAATTTCATTCATAAATTCCATACCTGCAATAATCATTCTTGCAACCCAAAAGAAAATAATATCGGGACCCGTAACTAATAAATCGGTCGGATAGTAATAAGCTTGTTCTTCTTTAGTAGTAAACACATCTTGAGCCCATAACCAACTGCTTGCCCAAGTATCTAAAACATCATTTTCTTGTTCCCAATTTTCAATATCTACAGGCGGAGTAGTTTCGCAATAAATTTCACCTGTTTCTTTGTGGTACCAAACAGGTATTCTGTGCCCCCAATAAAGCTGTCTGGAAATACACCAGTCTTTAATTCCTTTCATCCAATGTTCATATGTTTTTATCCAATGTTCGGGATGTAATTTTACTTTTCCTTGCATAACAACTTCAAGAGCGGGTTTTGCAAGTTCTTCCATACGCATAAACCACTGCTCGCTTAAGTACGGTTCAATCGGCACATCGCCGCGTTGGCTATACCCTACTTTGTTATTATATTCTTCAATTTTTACTAAAAAGCCAAGTTCTTCCAATTTTTTAACAACTTTTTCACGAGCTTCGTATCTGTCCAAATGCTTAAATTCTTCAGGTACGTTTTCGTTTGTTTTCGCTTCCGGAGTAAAAATATTTACTAAATCAAGTTTATGACGTACTCCCATTTCGTAATCGTTAACATCATGGGCGGGAGTAACTTTAACAACACCGGTTCCAAATTCTTTATCTACATAACTATCGGCAAATATCGGAATTTCGCGTCCGACTATAGGCAATACAACATATTTACCTATTAAATGTGTATAGCGTTCGTCTTCCGGATTAACGGCAATACCTGTATCACCAAGCATGGTTTCGGGACGGGTTGTGGCTACAACAACAAATTCATCACTTCCTTTTACAGGATACTTAAAATGCCATAATTTACCGTTTACGTTTTTAAACATTACTTCTTCATCAGATATGGCGGATTTTGTTGCAGGACACCAATTAACCATTCTGTGTCCCTTAAATATATATCCTTTTTTATACAAATCAACAAAAGCTTCAACAACTTTTGCATAATAATGGTCATCCATCGTAAAACGTTCTCGTTCCCAATCGCAACTAACGCCAAGTTTTTTAAGTTGCTGAATAATAATACCGCCGTATTTTTTTTGCCAGTCACGACAGTGTCCTAAGAATTCCTCTCGGCTAATATCTTTCTTTTCAATACCCAGCGTCTTTAAATACTGTACAACTTTTGATTCTGTTGCTATAGAAGCATGGTCTGTTCCCGGAACCCAGCAAGCATTAAATCCCAACATTCTTTTATATCTTATGTAAATATCTTGTATCGAATTATTTAATACATGCCCGAGATGTAATATTCCGGTAATATTTGGGGGAGGAATTACAATTGTATATGGTTTTTTTGTAGAATCGGGTTCAGAGTGAAAAAGTCTTTTTTCTTCCCAATACTTATACCACTTATCTTCAACTTCTTTGGGATTATAGGCTTTTGGTATTTCTTTAAAGCTGTGCATAAAATATCTCTATAAATTTTTACATAAACTTTAAATATAATAAAATTTATTGAGATTTTTGTTTATGTGTGTTAAGATGAACCTAAAAAATTTCGAGTTTTTAATTTAAAACAAGCTTTAATCCCAACCCATGTACTGTAATTATTTCGATATTAACATCAACACTTAAAATTTTTCTAAGTTTGTTTATATAAACATCCATACTACGGCTTGCAAAATAACTATCATCATTCCAAATAACTTGTAAAAGCATATTTCTTTCAACAACTTCATTTTTATGCAAAAAAAGTAATTTCAGTAATTCAGCCTCTTTTGTAGTAAGTCTATTTTTATTATCGCCAAATGTTAAAGTTCTATTATTATAATCAAAATAAAATTTTCCTATCTGCATTCTATTCATTTCGTCTTTTTTACCGATAACACCGGTCCTTTTTAATATAGCCGAAATTCGCAAAATTAATTCTTCCGTATTAAACGGTTTAGTAATATAATCATCTGCCCCTAATTTAAAGCCTTCAATTTTATCACCCTGTAAAGATTTTGCCGTTAAAAATATTATCGGAATTTCGATATTTATTTTTCTAACTTTCTTAGCCAAACTAAACCCGTCTTCAACAGGCATCATAACATCAAATATACATAAATCAAAATTATTGTTTATAAAAGTATTCCAAGCATAGGCTCCGTTTTCTTGCAAATTAACTTCATAACCGTTCTTTTCAAGAATTTCTTTAATTAAAAAGCCTAAATTTATATCATCTTCTGCTAATAAAATTTTTGTTTTCATAGCTTTGGTAAAATAATAGTAAAGGTAGTTCCTTTATTTATTACACTTTCAACAAATATTTCCCCTTTTAACGCTTCAACCGATTTTTTTACATAACTTAAGCCCAAACCATATCCTTTTCCTTTATAAATATTCCCCGTAGGTACACGAAAAAAAGGTTCAAAAATTTCTTTCATGTATTTTTTTTCAATACCGTATCCGTTATCTTCAATCATAATTTTAATATTACTTTCAAATTCAATAACATTTATAAATACATTAGGACTAACCGAGCAATACTTTACTGCGTTATCAATAATGTTATTAATAATATTGTTAAAACAGAATCTATCAGTATTAAAAAATATTTTTTCATTATTACTCTTTAACTTTATACTACCGGTATTTTTATCTGTAACAATTTTATATTTCTCAATTATTTTATTTATTTCGTAAATTAATTCAACTTTTGTTAAATCTGTTTTTAATTCACCGTGTTCTAATTTAGCCCCATTCAATAAACTTTCAACCATATCCTTTAATCTGTTGTTCTCTTGTTCAATAATCCCTATATATTTATTCTGTTCTAAAACATTAAAACTTTTAATCATCTCTCCCGCTAAACCGATTGATGCAATAGGAGTTTTAAATTCATGACTTACGTTATTTATTAAATCGGTTTTTAATTCGCTAATCTTCTTTTGTAAAAAATACGACTTTAATGTTTTATAAAACACAAATATTATTAATGACAAAAATAGTACCGATAAAAGTAGCATTATGCCTATTTTTTTAGCAAAATAAAACAAATCATCTTTTATAAATAAGTGCAAATAATTACTATTTTTTTCAAAGGGATTACTTAAAACCGGTAATTTAAATTTTGCATTTATTAATTCGTATTTATTACAATTTTTTGTCTTATATACAATAGAATCTTTATTCTTGTTAATAATCCCGAAACAATATTCATTGTAAATTCCTTTTTTTAATAAATTAGCATTAATTAAAGAATCTGCCACTTTAAAAGGAATTCTATCTTCAAATTTTATATTAAAATTAAAAACAAATACGTCATCAAATACTTTATCAATAATTTTTTTCTTTTTATTAATAATAGAATCTAAATTATTAAGCTTTGAACTTAAATTAACAACAGTATCGCCATTAAAAACAATTACGCTACCGTTATTATTAAGTGATTTCATTTTGCTATCTATTTTTATATCAACCTTGTGGTTTTTATTACCGCTAACTTTAAATGTGCTTTCGGCTTTATTTATTTTTGAATTTGTAATTGTCTGTTTTTCAAAAACGAAATTGCCTTTGGTTGACTTATTTGCAAATATTTTAATAATTTGTTTTTCGGTTTCAAACTTATCAATATCCGCAACAGCATTGTTTAAGGCTTCTGTTACGTTTTTATATATCCTATCTTTTTCAAGTTTTATTATTGAATAAATCCAATAAAACTGAATACACATTAACCCGACTGCGGCAAATGCAATAATAATTATTAGCAACTTTAATTTTTTTTCTTTCATACCGTAAATTTAATAATAAAACACAAATTAATTTATTTCTTTAACATTTTTTAACATTTGTTAACTCTTTGTTAACTAAATCGTCTAAATAGATACCATATTTTTGTGTAAATTCACAAATTAAATTACGGAGAATAAAATGAAAAAGTTACTAATTTTAGCAATGGTAATAACGGTCAGCGTTACTTTATACTGTCAAGAGAAAAAAGAGATAAAAGAAAAGTTAAAATCACTTAAGGGAGATGTGCAAGAAATTACAATTAAAACAGATAAAGAAACCATTACTTTTAAAGGAAAAGACGCTGAATATGTTTTTAAGAACATTAAAAAGCAAAAAGAAAAAGAGATTAAAGTTATAGTTAATTCCGAAGATGATGATGATGTTATTTTCTTAAAAGGTGATAAATTTAATTGGGTAGATATAGATTCATTAGGCAATTTAAAGAAAATTATATTAGATAAAATTGATGCCGATTCACTAATCAAATTTAAAAATTTCAAATTTGATTTTAATTTTGACGATTCGGCATTTGTCTATAAAAATATAAAAGTTGAAATGAACGATGACAATAAAAAAATTATCATAATGGAAAAAGATAAGGACGGAAATGAAACCGAAAAAATTTATGAAGGTGAAGAAGCCGATAAAAAGTTAAAAGAATTGGAGGCCGAAGGGAAAGTGAAAACCCATAAAAAGACTATTATTATTCATGAAAAAGATGACAAAGACGTAAAGAAAAATAAAGAATAAAATATTAACCGACTACCAAAGTAAAAATGAGACTTCTTAATTAATATGCTTAAAACGGCAAAAACTTAAAAATTGTAAATAGAATTATTGTGGTAATTGTTTATTAAGTTAACATTCACATACTTTTAAGATTTGCAATTTATAATAAAATGTTTTAGTTAAGAAGTTCTCATTTTTAACAAATCCGCATTTTATTTCCTCACAAATATTTATCTTTCTTGAATAATATTGCTAAATTACATATCTTTAATATTAACAGTTTTAATTTTATTTAAGCGGCAAAATAATGAATACATTTTTTACTGAATGGTCTAAACAAAAGGCACGTGCTATTGTAAATTTTACATTTTCAATAATATATACCGGAAAAGGGAGATATTGTCCTATTTGCAAAAAAAACTCACGAAAGTTTTTAAGTTATGGACGCCCTTTAAAGCGAGAAGACGCAATATGCACTCATTGCGGTTCGTTGGAAAGGCATCGATTTGTTTGGCTTTATTTCCAAAAACTTACAAATTTATTTAATAATAAGCAAAAAAAAATACTGCATGTAGCTCCAGAAAGCTGTTTTGTTCCCCCGCTTAAAAAATACTTTGGAAAAGATTATATTACGGCTGACTTGTACAGTCCCCGCGCAGATGTAAAAATGGATATTACCGATATTAAATATCCCGATAATTATTTTGACGTTATTTATTGCAGCCATGTTTTAGAACATGTTCAAGATGATAAAAAAGCAATGAGAGAGTTTCACAGAGTTCTTAAAAAAGACGGTTGGGCTATGCTGCTTGTTCCTATTACAGCCGAAAAAACTTATGAAGACCCTTCAATTACAGACCCTGAAGAGCGATTAAAAGCTTTCGGTCAAAGAGATCATGTAAGGTGTTACGGATTGGATTATATTGATAGACTTAAAGAAGCCGGATTTACAGTAAAAATTGCAAAAGCCGAAGACACTTTTACCAAAGAGGAACGAGAACTTATGGGATTAACAAAAGCAAGCGGCGAAATTTATTATTGCACAAAATAACAGATTAAAAATTTCAACAACTAAATTAAACTACCAATATAAAGTTTTCTCTTAGTTCTTTCCATACGTTTGAATTAAAAAATTCTGCATTTTCATCAGTAAAGTAATTAACCATATCTCTATATGTTAGTGTTTTTCCGCTAATAACTAATGCCGAATTTTTTGCAATTTCAACTATTTTAATTGCGGTCTTTTTATCAAGCAGCCATTTCCCTTCAATATCTAAATTAGTAACATGTAATATAACTTTCCCTTTTGCCGCACTTTTTATTTTAGGCAGCCCCGCATTCCAAATTACAATTTTATTATCATTATTAATATTCTCTTCGACTTGTAAATTAAGAATACTTTCAACAAAATCCGGTTTTACAGTCGGTTTAGGCACATATTCCGAAAACCAAGTTTTTAAATTTAAATTAAATCCGTTATTATGCATATAATTATAAATCGCTTTGTTTAATCCTTCGGTAAATACCGAGTGGTTAATACCTGATAAGTCCTCAAATTCCAAATCATTATTTGCAAACGAATTATTTAAAGAAGATAAAATTTTAACTCCGTATTTTTCGGGATTTTGTGCAATAGGACTATGTGCAGTTAATGAAAAGCGATGCCAATAAGCGGAATTAATTAACCCAAATTTCATAAATTGCCTAACATACTCAAGGCTGTTAATTGTTTCCAAAGCCGTTTGTGAAGGAAAACCATACATTAAATATGCATGAACCAAAATTCCGGCATCTCTAAAATTTTTGGTTACTTGTACCGCTTGTTCTAACGTTACTCCCTTTTCAATAAGCTTTAGTAACCTTGGTTCTGCTATTTCTATTCCCCCGCTAACCGCAATACAACCGGAAAGCGAAAGTAGTTTGCATAAATCTTTCGTAAAAGCCTTATCAAACCTAATATTTCCCCACCAGCAAATATTTACTTTTTCTTTTATTAATTCAATCGCAATTTCTTTTAATTTACTCGGAGGGGCTGCTTCATCCGTAAAATGAAATGTGTTTTTTCCTGTTTCTTTAATAATTTGCTTTATCGTATTTACAAAAACTTTTGTATCGGTTGGGGAATATGTTTTTATGTAATCTAAAGTTATATCACAAAATGTACACTTTTTCCAATAACAGCCATGGGCAATTGCTAATTTATTCCAATAGCCGTCAGTCCATAACCTACTCATTGGGTTTAACATTTCCAACACCGAAACATATTTATCTACATCTATTCCGTTATAACAAGGAGTATTTAAATTTTTAAATTCAATATTTTTAATTTCAGCATTATCGTAATATTTTAATTCTCCGTTATCCAAAAGTAAAGTTCTAACCCATTTACTATTTTTATTGTAGTTTTGCAGATTGTTAATAATATTTAATAACGGCATTTCACCGTCATCATAGGTTAAGTAATCCACGTATTCAAAAAACCTAACATCGTTTAATTTTCTAAGTTCTGTATTAACATAACCTCCCCCAAAAAGGATTTTAAATTTTGGATAATTTTCCTTTATAAACTTAGACGAAAGTAATGCCGAAAACAGATTACCCGGAAAAGGAATACTAAAGCAAAATAATTGAGGTTTATATTTATTTATTATTTCTTCAGTTTCATTTAAGATAATTCTTTCTATTATATTTGGCTTATTTTTTAATTTAGTATAAATCAAATCAAAACTTTTAGGAGAAAGAGCTATTTTTTCTGCATACCTGCTAAGTCCAAAATCATTAGTAATGCCTTTATTTATTGCATAATAAATATCACTTATCATAAGCGACGCATAAAATTTGGCTCTGTCTGTTATTCCCATGTTACCGAAACTTTTAAAATCTGCTTTTTCACCGGAATAATTTCTTAAAATAGGAATATAACCCGGTTTTACTAAAAGGTTTGCTGTAGCATCGTTTTTACCTTGTAAAAATTCTATTACTAAGTCTATTATTTCAATGTACTTATAAAACGAATCAATAATAATTTTTAATTCTGCATCTTCAGTATTTAAATTTTTTATGCTTTCATAAATTTCGCTTAAACCGATGCGTGAGTAGATTTTAAGAAATACATTAAGCGATAAATCCACCGAAACTGAATTAAAACCTTGTTGGTTTAAAAATCCCGATAGCTGAGTTACTGAAGGATACGTAGTATTAACTTGTGTAAACGGCGGAATTACTAAAACTATATTCATAAAATTGGCAAAAATTAGTATATTTACGTTTGGTAAATATAAGGAATATTATGAAAACATTTTATATTTTAATTATTACATTTGTTTTTAACTTAACGATTATTGCACAAACTACAAAAATCACTTTTGAAGTTATTACCTCGGATAGTAATGATGTTTATATTGTCGGCAATTTACCCCAATTGGGTAATTGGAATCCCATGAAAATTAAGCTAAACAATAAAGGTTTAAAACACATTATTACCTTAAACTTTAATAAAAGTGAAAATATTGAATTTAAATTTACAAGGGGAAGTTGGCAAAATGAAGCTTTAGATTACTATGGAAATGTGCCTCCAAACAACACTTTAACCGTTAATAACGATACTACACTTATATTTAAAATTAATAATTGGGCTACTCCTTCAAATCATAACACTTTTGAAGGTCAAATTACGGGCAATTTAAAGTATCATCCCCAATTTGAAGGAAAGGGCATTGTTGCAAGAAATATAGTGGTTTGGCTTCCGCCTGATTATGCTATAGATACAAATAAAAGATACCCCGTTTTATATATGCATGACGGTCAAAATTTATTTGACCCAAGCACGTCTTCTTTCGGAACGGATTGGCAGGCTGACGAAACAGCTGATAGTTTAATAAGACAAGGGAAAATTGAACCTCTTATTATAGTAGGAATTTACTCAACCGAAAACAGAAGTGCCGAATACACTCGCGGCGATACCAGTAAATTATATATGGATTTTGTCGTAAATCAGCTTAAGCCGTTTATTGATTCAACTTATAGAACATTGCCCGATAGAGACCATTGTTTTACGGGGGGTTCTTCTGCAGGGGGATTAATTAGTTTTATGCTCCATTGGGAATACAATGAAACATTTTCTAAAGCTTTATGTTTTTCTCCCGCATTTAAAATTGAGTGGATTGATTATGTTAACGTAGTTGAAAAAACTAAAACAAAAAAACCGATTAATGTATATATAGCAAACGGAGGTAAAGGAATTGACACACGTTTACAACCCGGGATTGATGAAATGATTAAAGCACTTGAAAAAAAGCAATACAAACGAAACAAAGATTATTTTATTAATATTTATCCCGATGATAACCATAGCGAATCGTATTGGGCAAAACAATTACCCAACTATTTTTTATTAATGTTTGGAAGATAAATGAATATTTTAGTCGGTTCTAAAAATCCGGTAAAGATTGAATCAGTTCAATCGGCATTTTCTAAATATTTTAATGACTGCACAGTTTTAGGTATAAACGTCCCAAGTTTTGTACCTGAACAACCGGTAAACGAGCAAACTTTTGAAGGGGCAAAAAATAGATGTTTAGAATTAATTAATTATAGCAATAAAAATAATATTAATGCTGATTTTTATGTCGGAATTGAAGGAGGAATTTCAAAGTTACACAACATTTGGTTTTCATACGGCTGTGTTTGTGTAGCTGATAATAATAATCTGTACGGATACGGTACTTCTCCGCTTTTCCAACTTCCAAACTTTGTTATTGAAAGATTGCTTAAAGGAGAAGAATTGGGTACCGTGATGGACGAACTATTTAACCATAAAAACAGCAAGCAAAGTTTAGGCGCTATCGGATTTTTAACAAAAGGGGTAATGAATAGAACGGAATTATATACATACGGGGTAATTACCGCTTTAATTCCTTTTGTAAATGAGTGGAATAGTGAAAAAGTGTAAGATTAACGCAGTTATAATGTAATAAAAATGACAACCCAAAACAAAAAAGATTTTAATCTGATTACTATAGAAAACAATAATTAAATAATACATTTATCATTAAACATTCAACACTTAATAAAAAAAATCCCCATCCAATTTCTCGGATGAGGACATTCAAAATTAAAAATTCAAAATTAAATAATCGAGCTTATTTAACATTCAACACTTAACATTTAACCCTATTTTACAAGTATCATTTTATTTGCTTTAATAAAATCACCCGTTTTAATTTGATAGATATAAATACCGCTTGTTAAATTACTTGCGTCAAAATTAATATTATATTTACCTCTGCTTTTGTATTCATCTACCAGTGTTGTAACCTCTCTTCCCAAAACATCAAATACTTTTAATTTAACAACACCGTCAACCGGTATTTGATACGAAATTGTTGTAGTAGGATTAAACGGATTAGGATAATTAGCAAATAGCTCAAAATTTAAATATTGAGTGATTTCGTTATTTTCAACACCGGTTGGTTTTTCGTAAGCTACAAGTTTTAAATCATCAACATAAAAGCCGTCAAAATTTTCATATCCGTCTGAACGGAAATAAAATCTAACTAAAATATCCTTTCCTTTATAATCGTTCAAATTAATATTTTCTTTAACCCAACCGTTTGATTTACCGTCATATAAAGGTTTATTCTTTGGTTGAAAACTTCCGCTTCCCAACTTTGTATAGTTACCTTCTAACGGAATCCAATTAATACCGTTATCCGTTGATACTTGACACATTGCATAATCCCATCCGCTTTCAATATCCCAATTAGTTTTGAATGTTAGAATAGCTCCTAAAGATTCAGGTATTTTGATATTTGTTTTAGTTGCAAATGAAGATGTATTATTTGATGTATAGTTTCCGATAGGTGAATCTGTTATTGAATACGGAGACGATACAAATTGTACTTGTGTTAACCCGGAACTTCCAGCCAAATTCCATTTATCAACATTTTTGAAACTATCTGCAAACAATTCGGTTTCGGGAGCACAATAGAATGAATATAACTTTGCCGGAGGAATGTTTCCCGCAGGACTAAATCCCTTTGCACCTGACGGTAATGAGGAGATTATTGTTGCAGCCGAATCTTGAACTGCTATATAATACTCTACTAAACTTCCTAAGGGTAAAGCCGGAAAATTAAAAATATAATTACCGTCATCTCCGGTTTTAGTTCCGGATAATTTAGTAAAATCTCCTGCACCGTTCCCTTCATCAACTCTAAAATATAAGACCGGAATATCTATCGGTAATCCGCTATTAACTTTTAGTTCGGCTTTAATTTCTTGATTTTGATCAGTTGAAGCTATTGTGTTATGCTCTAATACAATATTTAAATTTAGAGCATAGCTTAAAAAAGTTGCAATCGAAAGTTTAGATGCTCTGTGAAAATATGAGAAATTAAAATTTCCTAAAGTATCGCCGATTGTATGATAATAAGCATTAAAATCATTATCCTCTTCAATAACTAAAACTGCCGGATAATTATGATCCCAAAACGATGCATGATCGCTATAGGTTGCACCGGGATTAATTATTGCAGTATTAAATCCTAAATTCAGTTGAGTGTTTAATTCAACCATTTTATCTACTATATTATTCGATCCAAGCGTATTATCGGTATGCAGTTCAATTCTGTTTGAATTTGATCTATTCCAAGCAATCATATCCATGTTAATAACAGCAATAATAGTATCTCCTTCTGAGGCAGCTTTAGCGGCATAATATTCGCTCCCTATAAGACCTTGCTCCTCTTCATCCCATAATGCAAAAACCATAGTAAACGGAGTAGTAACATCTTGCAAAATTCTGGCAGCTTCAATAACAGCGGCAGTCCCGCTTCCGTTATCATCGGCACCCGGTGCTTTTGCACCTGAGGGCATGGAATCGAAATGTCCGCAAATTATAACTTTTTTATTTGGATACTTTGTCCCTTGTTTAGTGCCATAAACATTATACCCTGTCGAACTAAATACTTGTTTAGTTACTTCAAGATTATAACCACTAAGTTTTTGGTAAATATAATCGGCAGCTTTATTATTATCAGCGTTATTTTTATGACGCGAAACAATTTTGGTAATATTACCATTATATAAAATATCTACTACACCGGATAATTCTTTAACAGAATATGTTAAAGAATCTAAATTTACATTTTCAATAAAACTATTCAAATTAATTGTCTGTGAAAACGATTTTGTTAAAAGATCGGAAGAGCACACGTCTGAACTCCAGTCACCGTACGTAA